>JACQRN010000235.1 GCA_016206515.1 Planctomycetota bacterium
CTACCTGCCCCCGGATGTGCCACGGCGCGGGATCGAGCACCACCTCGACGTGATCCGGGAGGCGGACGTGCGCGAGGCGTTGGAGATGGACGCCTACTATGCGGAGTCGTTCGGGCCCGAGGAGGCGGCCGCCTCGCTCGACCGTGCGCTCGCCTTGGCGCCGCTCGACGTGCGCCTCCTGCGGGCGCTGTGCGGCCGGCTCGCGCGGATCGACGACCCCGCGAGGCTCCAGGAGGCGCTCCGCGCCTGGATCGATGCCGATCCCGAGAACTGGGAGCCGTGCGCTCGGATGGGGGATCTGCACCGTTCGCGCGGCAATCTCCCCCTTGCCCGGCGGGCGTACGAGGGGGCGATCGAGCGGCTGCCGCCGCCGAGGGAGCGCAAGCGGATGGAGGGGATCCTGGCGGATCTCCCTTCGGATCCTGGCAGGTAGGCGAGACTCCCCTCCCCATCGAGGTAGGGCGGGATTTACCCCCGCCCGGGCGGGCATAAAGCCCGCGCTACCGCACCCCTAGCCAAACCGCGCGACGGCGGCGGAGGCGATCGCCGCCGTCTCCACGCGCAGGATCGTCGGACCGAGGGAGAAGGGGGTGCCTCCCAGGTCCCGGAGAACCTGGCGCTCCCCGTCGGTCCATCCCCCTTCCGGCCCGATGGCGATCCGGACCTGCGCTTCCGGCCCGATCGCATGCAAGCGCACGGCCAGCGGGGGGGCATCGGGGGCGGGGTCCGCGAACCAGAGCGGCGCCCCTTGCGGCAGGTCGCCGAGCGTCTCGGTCCAGGCGAGGACGGGGGGCTCGTGGCGTCCCGACTGCTTGCACGCCTCGCGGGCGATCCTCTCCCACGCATCGATCGCATCCGGGCGCGGCCGCACGGTCCCGCGCTCCGTGCGGACGAACGAGAGCACGGCGACGCCAAGCTCCGTCCCCTTCTGGACGAGCCAGCGGGCGCCCCGGCTTTTCGGGAGCGCGCACGCCAGATGGACCTCCCGCCCCTCCGGCGCGGGCGGCGGGAGCCTCCGCTCGATCCGGAACCGCGCGAGTCCCTCCTGTGTCCCGGTCAGGACGGCCTCCGCCCGGATCCCGGAAGGGTCGAGAAGCGTTGCACGGCTTCCCTCCGGCAGCCGCAGGACGCGCAAGGCGTGGTGCGACTGCTCGGGAGAGAGGATGACCTCATCGGGCCCCTCCAGGGGTGGTGCCAGGAGCGTGCGCATGCGCGCCACGGCAAATGTGTACCGCCCCGGGGCGTGGAGGCGGTACACATTTAGGGTATGGTGGCGCCGGAACGTCCGGGTGAGGAGCTGGGGAGGCAGGGCGCTCTCGATCCGGCGCCGTTCGTGATCAACGCCTTCCGCGACGTCATCGAGTCCCTGACCGACGAGATCCGGAAGGTCTCCGAGGAGTTCGGTCCCGCGGGTGGGGTCGGCGCGCGGCTTCCAAGGGAGAGCACCGGTCCGCTGGATGCGCCGGTTGCGGAGACGCGCGCGGCGCGTCCGTTCCCCGGCCCCGTGGAGCCCCTGCTCGAGTTCCCCGAGCGGTTCCCTCCACCCGAAATGCCTCCCGTCGCGCCGCTGCCGCGCGAGCCGGAATCCACGGAGCCCGCCGCCGATGAGGAACCGGCGCGGGATCGACCGGGCGCCGGCGCGGAGGAGGCGCCGCCCCCCGCGCCCGCGCAGGTTCCGCGCGACGTCCTCCTGTCCCCGGACGACCTGGAGGCGAGCGTCCCGGACGACCTGTTCGGACCCCCCGGGACGGCCGCTTCGCTCGAGGAGGGGCTCCTCGCCCCGCTCACGGAGGAGGAACGCCGGACCGCGGAGGAACTGATCGAGGCGTCGCGTGCCGCGGCGGCGCCGCTTGCGGAGTCTCCTCCCGTCGCGCTGGCCGAGCCGGTCCCGGCTAAGCCGGTTCCGGCCGAGCCGGTTCCGGGCGCGCCGGGTCCGCCTTCTTCCGTTCCGGGCGCGCCGCAGGAGGTCCGAACGGCGCCCTCCGGGACGGACGTGGATGCGGAGATGGCCCATGTGGAATCGCTCATCCAGGGTCAACTGAAGCAACTGGAGAAGGTGAAGGGCGCCGAGCCGGAGACCTCCGTGGCGGGAGCGAAGGTCGAGGCGCCGGTCGAGGTGCCGGCGCCCCGGGCGTCCGCGTGGAATCCCTTCGCCTGGCTCGACCGGAAGGCCGTGGCGTTTGGACTGGGCCCCCTCAAGCCGTTCCTGGGATATGCGGGTCTGGGTTTTCTGGCGACCGCCGTCATCACCGCGCTCTCATTCTGGATGTACTGGAAGTCGTAGACCCCCTCTGGTACAACGTCCGCCCCATGCCCGAGCGGGCCCGACGTCCGAGGACACCCCTGCTGACTCCCCAGACCGAGAAGGCCGAGTGGCTCCTGGTGGACGCCGACGGCGTCGTGCTGGGGCGCCTCGCGAGCCGCCTGGCGCGGGTCCTGATGGGGAAGCACAAGCCGACCTGGACGCCCCACGTCGCGTGCGGCGACCATGTGGTCGTCGTCAACGCCTCCAAGGTGCGCGTCACGGGGAAGGCCGCGCTGCAGAAGCCGTTCTACAACAGCAAGTTCATGCCCGGGCACCTGCGCGCGGAGCCGTTGGAAAGCATGCTCAAGCGCCGACCGGACGAGGCGGTGCGTCGCGTCCTGAAGCGGATGCTCCCGAAGAACACCCTCGGCACGCGCATGATCGAGCGCGTGAAGATCTACGCGGGGCCGGACCACCCCCACGCCTCGCAGAGGCCGCGGGCGGTGGCGCTGTCGTGACGACGCGTACCCCCAACGCCCCGCGCCCGAGGACCCGCACGGGCGGCGTGACGGTCGCGATCGGCCTCGGCCGGCGCAAGTCCGCCGTGGCCCGCGTGCGCCTGCTGCGCGGGGAGGGGAAATTCACGGTCAACGGACGTCCCGTCGACGAGTACTTCCTGTCGATCCGGGAGCGCACCGCGGTCCGCGCCGCCCTGGTTGCGACCAAGAGCGCCGGCAAGTACGACGTCTGGGTCCGGGTCGACGGCGGCGGGATGACCGGCCAGGCCGGCGCGACCCGCCTCGGGATCGCCAAGGCGCTGCGGAACCTGTCCCAGGACAACCGGGGCGTCCTGCGCGCCGGGGGGCTGCTGACGACCGACGCCCGCGAAAAGGAACGCCGCAAGTACGGCCACGCCAAGGCCCGTAAGAGCTTCCAATTTTCGAAGCGATAACGGCGAATCGCGGATTACCGATCGCTTCGCAAGAAGTGGTAGTCGCGCGGAATGAGGTGCCACGCGGCCGCCTCGGCCCAGCGCAGAGGTGTGAAGACGACCTCTGCAGGCTCTGAGATAAGTCCGGCGAAGGGATGGAAGAGGCCGGGCGGAAGTTCGTACGACGTGATCCGATGGTGCAGACGGTAATCGCTCCCGCTCCCCTCGTGCGCGACGCGGTGGATCAGGATGCGTGTCGATCGCGCGGCCGCATACATAGCGACATAGATCGCGAGCAGCGCGAGGACCCATCGTTTCCTGCGAGTGGATGTCCTTCTGTCTCCTGACTCCTGGCTTCCATCTCCTTCGCTTCTCACTTCTCCCCCTTCTGCCGCGCCGCGATCCCCTGAACGATCCCGACGCAGGCCCAGAGCACCACGACGCTAGAGCCGCCGTACGAGACGAACGGGAGCGTCATGCCGGTGATCGGGAAGAGCGCCATCGTCATCGCCGCGTTGATCACCGCCTGGGCGGCCAGGAGCGCGCCGACGCCGACGGCGAGGTTGCGGGCGAACGGGTCCACGGCGCGCACGGCGACGCCGCCGATCGACCAGAAGACCAGGAAGTAGGCGCCCAGGACCGAGAGGGACCCGAGGAATCCCCACTCCTCGCCGATCACCGAGAAGATGAAGTCGTTGGAGTTCTCCGGGACGAAGGAGAAGCGGTTCTGGGTCCCGTTCAGGAGTCCCCGGCCGAACATCCCGCCCGCCCCGATCGCGATCTGGGACTGGTTGAGCTGCCAGAGGTCCCTCTGCAGGGCGCGCACGGGGAGGTCCTCCTCGTGCGCGGTCCAGACCTGCGTGAAGGCGGTCACGCGCGCGCGCTGGTACGGGCGGATCCCGACCGGGGGAGGAAGGGTCCAGGCCGCCGCGACGAGGGCGAGCCCGCAGACCCCCAGAGCCACGAGTCGTTTCAGGGGGGTGTTTGAGCCGAGCAGCATCGCCCCGGCGGCGATCGGGAACAGCATCGCGGTCCCGAGGTCCGGCTGTTTGAGGACCAGGAGCATCGGCAGCGACGCGACCGCCAGGGGGAACAGCCACGCGCGCCATCGCGCGAGCGCCACCCCGTCGCCGAGGGCGGCGGCGAAGGCGAGGATCGCGCCGACCTTCGCGAATTCCGAGGGCTGGAGCGAGATCGGGCCCAGGTCGAACCAGCGCCGGGTCCCCTTGATCGTATTCCCGAACAGGAGGACCCCCACGAGCCCCAGGATCGCGCAGAGGTAGAGCGGGTACGCCGCCTCGCGCCATCGCGCGGGGCCGATGCGCATCACGACGAGCGCCGCAAGGATGCCCGCCCCGAGCCAGACCGCCTGTTTGGCCGCGTACCCGCCCACCCGCGCCGGGCGCGCGTGCTCCCCCCCGGCGGACTCCGCGTACGACTGGTACGAGGAACTGTAGATGAACAGAAGCCCCATGGCGCTCAAGTAGAGCGCCCCGAGCGTGAGCATCCAGTCGCTGCGCGCCAGGAGGGTGCGCAGCCTCACGGCGCCTCCTCCCCGGCCCGGAGTGCCATGCAGGCCGCGAAGATCGCCTCGGCGACGGGCCCCGCCTCCTCGCCTCCGACCCCCGCGTGCTCAAGGACGACCGCGACGACGAAGGCGGGCTCGTCGGCGGGGGCGTATCCGACGAACCAGGCGTGCGGCTCCCCCTCGCGGCCGGTCTGCGCGGTCCCGGTCTTCCCGGCGACACGGTGCGCCTCGAGCCCTGCACCCCGTGCGGTGCCGGCGGTGACGACCCGCTCCAACCCCCGCCGGATCGCACGGACGGTCTCGGGGCGCAGGAGCGCGCGCCGGGAAGGGGTCGCCCGGGACGCCTCGAGGTAGGGGGTCACGAGCGCCCCCCCGTTGGCGAACACGGCCATCATCCGTGCGGCTTGCAGGGGGGTCGCCTGGCAGCGCCCCTGTCCGATCGCGAGGTTCCAGGCGTCGGAAAGGCTCCGCGGGGAGGGAAAGGTCCCGGCGGGATCCACGGGGAGGATGTCGTCGGGGGAGGGTTCCGCCCTGGATGGCGCGCACGCGGGGAACCCCAGGCCGAACCGCGCGGCCCATGCGCCCAGATCCCGGCTGTTCTTATGGAGGCGCGCCGCGGCGCCGTAGAAGTAGTTGTTGCACGAGACCTCGATCGCCCTCTCGATGTCGCACGCCCCGTGGTCGTGCGAGCATCCGAAGGTGTGGTTCCCGCTGGTGAAGAGCCCCGGCGTGCACGGCAATTCCTCCCCGACGGAGGCGAGGCGTTCCTCCAGGAGCGCGGCCGCCGGGACGAGCTTCGCCACCGAGCCGAGCGGGTACAGGCCGGCGTACGCGCGCGGGAACTCCCCGCGCCCTCCCCGGCGCGAGGGGTCGAACGGGGGGTGGCTCGCCAGGGCGAGGATCGCCCCGTCGCGCGGGTCGAGGACTACCGCCGCGCCGGGAACCCCCTTGCGGTTCTTCAGGGGGTTCGCCAACGCCTCCTCGGCGGCCTCCTGGATGCGGCAGTCGAGCGTGAGCGTCACGTCCTCGCCCGGGGACGGGGGGTCCATGCCGAGGAGGTCGAACGCCTCCTCCCCGGGACGCGGGGCGATGCGCCGCTCCACGAGGCGGGCCCCCCGTTCCCCGCGCAGCCGCGCCTCATGCAGCCTCTCCAGACCGCTGCGGCCGATCCACTCGTCCTGGAAGAAGCCGCGCCGCCGTAGGTCCCGGTCCGCGTACACCCAGTCGCGGGGGTAGCGGCGCAGCTGCGCGGAGAGATTCTGGCCGCGCCGGTCGAGGGTCTCGATCTCTTCCTCGTTCAGGAGTCCGAGGTAGCCGATGAGCGTCCCTGCCAGGGTCCCCTGCGGGTACCTGCGGACCGAAGCGGTCTGGACCTGGATCCCGGGGAAGTGGTCGCCCCGCGCGAGGAGGAAGCTCGCCGCCGTGCGGCTGACCCCGCGCAGGAGGACCTGTGGGGTCCTCCGCAGCCGTCCTTCCTGGGAGGGGCGCAGGGAGGCTCCGGCGGACTCCAGCCTGGCGCGGGCCGATTCCACCTCTCGTTCGACCGCCTCCTCCGCGCGCGCGAGCGCCTCCTCCAGGTCGGCGGGGGAGGTCGGCGGGCCCCACGTCCCCAGGACGCGGACGAGGTTCGCGAACACCTGGTCCGTGTCGCGCAGGTCCGGCAGCACCACCGCCAGGTGGAGTTCCGCCTCGTCGCGCGCCAGGGGGACGCCGTTGCGGTCCAGGATCGCGCCGCGCCGCGCGCCGATCAGTTCCAACTGCTGGATCTGCCGCACGGCGCGGTCGTGGTAGTGACTCCCCTTCACCAGTTGCAGGAACCCCAGGCGCAAGGCGAGAACCCCCAGCGCGGCGCACGCCAGGAGGAAGACGGCGCGGATGCGGGTCGCGACGGTCATCGGGACAGGTCCGGCAGCTCCGCAAGCCCCATCGCCGTCCGGAGGGGGCGCAGCACGGCGAACAGGATCGGCGTCCCCCACCCGGTCCAGGCGGCCAGGAGCACGGCCTCGCGCAGCGTGTCGGCGCCGGGACCCGATCCGCCCGCCCACAGCAGCCAGGCCCCCTCGATCCAGATCGCGGGCAAGCCGAGCAGGAACCCGAGGGCGGCCTGCGTCAGCGGGTGTTCACGGAAGACCGTCGGGCGCAGCCGCAGCGCGCAGAGGGTCGCGGCGAGGAGGGGTAGGGTGTGCAGGCCGATCGGGGTGGCGCTGGCGAGGTCGCGCGTGAGCCCCGTGGCCCACGCGCCGAGGCACGCCCCGCGCGGCGGGGCGTAGCATCCGAGGAAGATCGCCCAGGCGAGCGGCCAGTCGGGGGTCCTCTGGAGGTCTCCCGCCCCCTGCAGGGTCAGGCAAAGGAACGCGCCGGAGGTCAGGAAGAGCGCCTGCATGATGGATTATGGCGCCGTCCAGTCGAGGACCTGGACCGTCTCCAGCCCGCTCACGCGCGCGGAGGGGAGCATCTCGATCTCGTGGAACAGGGTCGACGGCTGCGTGGAGACGACCTGGCCGATCTCGAGTCCCGGCGGAAAGAGGTTGTCGTCCCCGGTGGTTAGCACGCGGTCCCCGGGGAGGACCGGCTGGTCGACCGGGATCAGGTCGATCCGGCAGCGGCCGTGGGTCCGTCCGGTCCCGCGGGCCACCCCGTGCAGCAGGACGTCCTGCTGCGGGCGCGTGGCGGCCCCCAGCACGGTCGTGTCGGAGGCGACCGAGGCGATCACGCACATCGCGCGGAAGGCCGGATCGGTCGTCAACCGCACGCGGCAGCGGCCGGCGTACACCTCGTCGATCCGGCCGAGGAGGTGGTAGCCGCTGACCACGACCATCCCCTTGCGGATCCCGTCCCGTTCGCCGACGTCGAGGTCCACGGTGCCGCTCCAGGTCCCGAGCCCGCGCCCGGCGATACGGGCCGGTCGCAGGGGGCGCGCGGCGGCCTGGGGGTTCGCCGCGAGCGCACCGAGCCCGCGCAGCTGCTCGGAGAGGACCCGCACCTCGATCTCCTTCTGGGCCAGCCGCGAGATCGCCTGGGCGTAGGCCCAGGACAGGTCGGTGGCATCGTCCCCTTCCTCCCGCGCCGGTGGGTGATCGAACAGGCCCATGCGCACGCGGCGCAGCCTGGACGAGGCGGGGGAGACGGCATCGGTCAGCACGCCGCGCAGGACGTGCGAGAGGGCGTCGGACAGGAGCAGCCCGGCGGCGATTGTCGCGGCAAGGAGTCCGGCGCAGAGCTTGCGGGTTTCCACGAGGGGTATATGTTCGCGGGGGACGCCCGCCGCACAACCGTCAATTCGCCGCCTCGCGTGCCGCGGACCCATCGGGCCGGCCGCAACGTCCCGCCGGACGCTTCGCGCCTCGCGCTTCGCGGACCTTCTGTATGCGTTATAAAACGGGCCCTACAGGTCGCTCTCTCCGCTGTCGAGGTAGTCCTTCCACAGGTTGAGGTTCTCGACGCAGACGCCGGTGCCGCGGGCGACGCAGGTCATCGGGTCTTCCGCGATGTGCGCGGGGAGTCCCGTCTCCTCGGCGATGACGCGGTCCATGCCGCGCAGCAGCACCCCGCCGCCGCACAGCGTGATCCCGCGCTCGACGAGGTCGGCCGCCAGCTCCGGCGGGGTCTTCTCCAGGGTGGACTTGATCGCGTCGAGGACGGCGTTGACCGGCTCCTTGAGCGCCTCGCGGATCTCCTCGGAGGAGACCGTCGTGCGGCGGGGGAGCCCCGCGATGAGGTCGCGCCCGCGCACCTCCATGGTCAGCTCCTGTTCGAGCGGATAGGCCGAGCCGATCTCGATCTTGATCCGCTCGGACATCTGCTCGCCGATGAGGAGGTTGTAGGTCCGCCGCAGGTAGTTGATGATCGACTCGTCCATCTCGTCCCCCGCGACCCGGATCGACTCGCTGACGACCATCGCCGCCATGGAGATCACCGCGACCTCGGTCGTGCCCCCCCCGATGTCGAGGACCATGCTCGCCACGGGCTCGGCCACCGGGAGCCCCGCGCCGAGCGCGGCCGCGCGCGGCTCCTCGATCAGGTAGATCGGCTCGCGGGCGCCGGCGCGCTCGGCGGACTGGCGCACGGCGCGCTTCTCGACGGCCGTGATTCCAGACGGGATCGCGATCACCACGCGCGGCCGGGCGATCTTGTACCCCCACGGGCGTCCGATCGCCTTGCCGATGAAGTACTTGAGCATCGCCTCAGTGACGCCGAAGTCCGCGATGACGCCGTCCTTCAGCGGCCGGATCGCCTTGTAGATCCCGGGGGTCTTCCCGAGCATCTCCTTGGCGGCGTTCCCAACCGACTCCCCCCGCGGGGACATGACGACCTGGACCGGCGTGGTGTTGGTCTTGACCGCGACCACCGACGGCTCGCAGATCGTGATCCCCTGCCCCCGCACCCAGACGAGCGTGTTGGCCGTGCCGAGGTCGATCCCGAGGTCCGGGGACCAGAAGTTGAAGAGGTTGTTCAGGCGGAGCATGCCCGGGATCCGCGCTATTCGGGTGCGGCGTCGCCGCCGGACGCCTCAACCGTCTCGACCGGGGGACCGGAGGGCCACCAGTAGTCCTTCTCGAGGCGGGTCCACGTCAGGGCCAGAGCGCCCCCGACGAAGAGGCACGACAGGATCAGCATCGCGGTGTAGATGTCGCTGGCCGGGGTCGTGCGGACCCCGGCGGAGGTCAGATCAGTATCTCCAGTGCGTGGTGACATCGTCCCCTCGCTGGATGGCGGCCCCGGTCGCGGGCTCGATCACATCGCAAGCCGCGCCGTCGTCGAAAACGCTGGTCACCCGGACCTTCCCCAGGAACTCCTCGCCGCGATACACGCGGAACTCGTACCCGGTCTGGACCATCTCGTCGGCGCCCACGTTGATGATCACGATCCCGTGATCGAGGTTCACCTCTTCCACCTTGCCCCGGATCGTCGGGACCGCGACCGTTTCGGTCCCTACGGGGAATCCCCGTTCCTTGAGGTCGTTGAGGATCAGGCGCGCCTCCTCGTAGCGGTTCTGCACGTCGGCGAGGCGCAGGGTGATCTCGTGGTTCACCGCCTGGAGGGAGGTGTTGACCGATTCGACCTCGTGGTAGCTGCTGAGCGCCAGCGCCGCACGCTCCTCGGCCTCCACCTTCGACTGGACCGCCGAGTCCCGTTCGGTCTGCAGCTGCTGGTTCTGCTGCCGGACGCGCTGGATATCGCTGACGACCTGGGCGTGGACCCCTTCGATCTGCCGTTTCTCGCGCTTGGTCTGCTCGTGCTCGAACTGCTCCTGCGACAGCTGCAACTGCGTGGCGTTCAGGTTCCCCTGGACGCGCGCCACCTCGTCCTTCAGCGTGGCGATCTCGCGGTCGCGGCTGGCGACCTGCTCGGAGAGCCGCACGACATCCGTCTGGTGCGCCGTCACCTCGGCCTGGTGGGCGCGGTACCACTTCTCGGAGATCAGCATCCAGTTACGGCTCTGGGAGAAGTACGCCAGCGAGAAGGTCAGGTACGTCGCCGACAGCAGCAGCGTGACCACCAGGAAGACCTTCGTCAGCGTGCTCATCTCACCCCTTCCGGGAACCGATCGTGCTTAGACGGCACCGAAGGCGTCGATTCAATCCGTGGCCGGAGAGGGTGTCAAGCCTTCCAGCGCCAGCAGTCGCCGCTTGAGGTCGGCGCCCGGGCCGTACGCTCCGGTCCCCCCCCAGACCGGGACGACGCGATGGCAGGGGATGAGCAGGGGGAGCGGGTTGCGAGCCATCGCGGAGGCGGCGGCGCGCGCGGCGCGGGGTCGGCCGGCCGCTCGTGAGAGCGCGCCGTACGTGAGTCGCGCCCCTCCGGGGATCCGCCGACACGCCTCCAGGGCCTTGCGCAGGAAGGGGCCGACGCGCGGCCAGACGACCGGCCAGCGTGTCAGGTCCTCCCGCCGACCGGAGAAATACCGACGCAGCCGTCCCGCCCAGGGCTCTGGCAGGGAGGGGAGTGCCGATCCCGCGCGGGCGAACCGGACCTCGGCGAAGCGCCCCTGCTCGATGCGGAAGCGCAGCTCGCGCATCGGCCAGCCGGGAGGGAGAGGGGAGCGGAACCAAGTTGCGCGAGGCGCGAGGCGTCCGGCGTCCGGCGCGCAGGAGTGTTTCATTCCCGACTCTTCGCCCAGTCCAGAAGGCATGCGATGACCCGGTCCTGCTCGGCGGGCGTCAGGTCCGGATAGATCGGGATCGAGACGTTCCTCTCCCACGCCTCGGAGGCGCCGGGGAATTGCTTGTCGGGAAGCCCCAGGTACCGGTGCGCCGGGAGATAGACGGGGCGCTTCATCTCGATCCCTTCCGTGCGCGCGCGGCCGATCAGGTCCTCCGCGCCGCCGCGCACGGACAGGACGAAGCGGTGGTAGGCATGGGTGGCGTCGGAGGGCGGCAGGTCCCACGGGCCGCCCGCGAGGCGCAGGCGGTACGCCTCCGCCCGCTCCCTCCGCGCGCGCACGAACGCCCCCAGGCGGGCGACCTGGCCGCATCCGAGCGCGGCGGCCAGGTCGCTCATCCGGTAGGCGTACCGGACCGCGTCGCGCGGCTGCTCGTCGTACCGGACGCGGTCGCGCAGGAACTCGGCCAGCGCGGGGTCGTCCGTCAGCGCCGCGCCGCCGTGCCCGGTCGCGATCATCTTCGTGGCGTAGGTCGAGGCGATCGACAGGCGCCCCCACGATCCGACGGGGCGTCCACTGGCGGAGGTGCCGAGGCACATCGCGCAGTCCTCGACCAGGTCCGCGCCTCCCTGCGACAGGTCCGCGACCGGTGCGGGGAGCCCGAACAGGTGCGGCACGACCAGGATCCGCGCGCCCCGCACCGGGGTCCCCGGGAGGTTCCCCGTACGGGGATCGACGTCCAGGGGGACAGGATCCGCCCCGGTGTACCGGATCGCGTGGAGGACCGCCGCGCAGACATAGGAGGGGAACGCCACGGGCGTCCCCGCGCGCGCCCCGAGCGCCAACAGCGCCAGGTGCAGCGCCGCGGTCCCGCTGGAGGTCGCCGTCGCGAACGGACGTCCGCAGGCGGTCCCCAGCGACTTCTCGAACCGCTCGACGACGGGGCCCGCGGCGGGGTGGGCCCGGTCGAGCACGTCCAGGACCGCCTGCCGGTCTTCGACCGAGAAGCAGGGGCGCGAGTGGGGGATGCGGGAGGCCGGGGCGCTCGGCATGGGGAAGATGATGTAGCGGTTCGACGCCCAAATCCCAACTCCCAAATCCCAAATCCCAACGGGAGCCGCTCTGCTATCCTGGCTCCGTGGGGACCGGGCCGGACGAGGTTGCGCGGCTGCGTGCGGAACTGGCGCGGTGCAAGGAGCGTCTGGACGCGCTCCGCAGGGAGATCGCGCGGGTCATTGTCGGGTACGACGATGTGGTCGAGCAGGTCGTCGCGGGCCTGCTGGCGGGGGGGCACGCACTGCTGGAGGGGGCGCCCGGGCTGGGGAAGACCCTGCTCGTCCGGACGCTGGCGAGCGCGCTCGACCTGACGTTCTCCCGCGTCCAGTTCACGCCGGACCTGATGCCGGCGGACATC
>JACQRN010000227.1 GCA_016206515.1 Planctomycetota bacterium
CTCGTGCTGACCTCGGTCCTCATCTCCAAGGAGGTCGGCGGCAACTTGAGCGAGATCTTCGACAAGATCGCCGCCACGATCCGGGAGCGCCACCGGATCGAGGGGAAGATCAAGGCGCTCACCGCGCAGGGGCGCCTGCAGGGGGTCGTCATGTCGCTCCTGCCGGTCGCGGTCGGCGTGATCCTGAAGGTCACCCGGCCCGGCTACTTCGAGCCGATCCTGACGACCTCCATCGGGTGGTTTTTCCTCGGCGCGATCTTCCTGATGCTCGTCCTGGGGACCTACTTCGTGTTCAAGATCGTGAACATCGAGGTCTGACGTGGTCGAGATCCTGTCGTTCGCGATCGGGTTGAGCATCGTGATGGCCGCGTGGTCGCTCTTCGCGCTCAACCGGGAGATTCTCGAGGAGGGGGAGTCTCTCTACGGCGGCATCGTGCGCACGGAGGCGGGGTTCCTCGTGCGGATCCTCCTTCCGTACGCCCGGTCGGTGGCGGCATGGATCCTGCGCTTTTCGCCGAGGCCCCTCGACACCCCGTTCGGCCGGTTGCGGCGGGCGATCCGTCGGCACCTGTTATACGCCGGGAACCCGGGGGGGATCGCCGCCGAGGAGTTCCTGGGGTTGATGGTCGTCGGCGCGCTCCTGGGGGGGTGTTTCGGGGCGGTCTTCACGCTCTCCCTCGGCTACACCGAATGGACGGCGTTGAGCGTCTCCCTCTCGATCCTCTTCGGGGGGGGGCTGCCGGTCGTCTGGCTGCGCGACCGCGCCGGCACGCGGCAGAGGCTGATCCGGCGCCTCCTGCCGTACGCGATCGACCTGATTACGCTCTCGATCGAGGCGGGGCTCGACTTCGTCGTGGCGATCCAGAGGATCGTGTCGAAGCTCGGCCGGACCCCGCTCTCCGAGGAGTTCAGGCAGATGCTCTACGAGATCCAGATGGGGAAGTCGCGCCGGGAGGGGCTGCGGGACCTGAAGGAACGCACCCACTCGATGGACATGGACTTCTTCGCCAGCGCGCTGGTCCAGGCGGACGAGATCGGGACGGGGCTCGGGCCGGTCCTGCGCATCCAGTCCGAGGCGATCCGGACGCGCCGGTTCCAGAGGGCGGAGGAGATGGCGATGAAGGCGCCGGTGAAGATCATCTTCCCGTTGATCGCCTTCATCATGCCGACGACGCTCCTGATCGTGTTCGGCCCGCTGGCGATCGTGCTGATGCAGCGGTTCTGGGGGGGCGGGGCGGGCTCGTGACGCGCGAGACCCCCTCGCTCCTGATGCTTGGTCCCCCGCAGCCGGGGCGCGCGATCCCCCTCTCCGGGACGGTCCAGACGGTGGGGCGCGCCCAGGAGGCGGACATCGTCATCGAGGACACGACGATCTCCCGCGTGCACGCGCGCCTGACGCTCCGGTCCGACGGCCTGCACCTGGAGGACCTGGGAAGCCGCAACGGGATCCGGATCTCGGGCGGCGTGGTCAAGGCCGGTCTCGTCCCCCCGGGCGGGGAGTTCCACATCGGTAAGGTCCGCCTGCGCCTGCAGATGCCGGTCACGGCGGTGGATGACCCGACGCGTACCCCCGCGGGGGGTGTGCCTGCGGTCCGTCCGTCCGTGCCCGCCGCCCGCGCCCCGGTTCCGGCCGCGCCGGTTCCGGCCGCGCCGGTTCCGGCCATGCCGGTTCCGTCTGCACCGGTCCTGGTCGAGCCTCCGGCTCTCGTTGCGCCCCGTACGGTGGCGGTGGAGGATGTCGCGCACGCGGCGCAGAGCGCGCGCAAGGGGCCTTTCGACTGGACGACGCTGGCGCTCGTGGGGATGGTGGCGCTCCTCGTCACGGCGACGTACCTCGCCTACCAGCGGGATGCGGAGCCGGAGGTCGTCGAGCTGATCCTCCAGCCGGGCGAGCCGCGGCGGATCGCGATGAGGGTCCCGATCCGCCGTCTCGAGGGCCCAAGCCAGAGCTACGTCCTGGGCGCGAACGCGGACCCCTCCAACCCTCGGGTCCTCCAGATGGAGGCGCTCGAGCACGGCGAGTCGGAGGTGGTCCTGCACCTGGCCGACGGCGGGGTGGTGCGGTACCACATCCTGGTGCGCGGGGACCCCGTGCGGCGCGCCGTCGAGACCGGGACCCAGCGCGCGCGGGATCTGGCCCAGGGGTTGTTCGAGCAGGCGCAGACCGCGTACGCCCAGGAGCGCCTGGTGGAGGCGCGCCGGCTCCTGCGGGAGGCCGCCGCGCACCGCCCCGGGGGGCTCCTGGCGGTCGAGATCAGCAAGATCGAGTCCACGGTCGCGCGGGAGATCCAGCGGAAGTGGGAGGAACATTACGACGCCTACTGCCTCTATCTCGACCAGGGAGACTTCGACCGGGCGCTGGCGGAGAACGCGAAGATCGAGCCGTACCTGGAGCCTCAGACGCAGGACCATATCGCCTGGCAGGATCGCCACACGCGGCTGCAGGAGTTGATCCGGCGCCGGCGGGGGGGAGGGAGGTAGCCGTGTTCCTCATCAGCGAGCACGAGGGGAAGCCCCTGGAGTACGAGGTCCGCAAGGATGTCGTGACGATCGGCCGCGACGTCTCGTGCGACATCTCGCTCAACTCGACCTCGGTGTCGCGCTTCCACGTCCAGATGAAGCGCGACGGGGACCGCCTGACGGTCAAGGATCTCGGCAGCCGCAACGGCACGCGCGTCAATGGCGCCAAGGTCGCCGAGGCGGTCCTGTCCGACGGCGACGTCATCCAGGTCGGGGCGTTGAAGATGCTGTTCCGCGCCGCGCCGATGCGCCCCCCGACCGGTTTCGAGCCGGTGGGGCCCGCCGAGCCCGTGGCCCCCGAGGGCCCGGAGGCGCGGGACGTCTCCCCGTCCCCGACCCCCCCGGACGCCGGCTTCGCCCCGGAGAAATACCGCCAGGGGTTGCCGTCCGGCGGGCCGAAGATCGTCGAACGCTCCGGGAAGTTCTACCTCCTGGACGCCGCGTCGGGCCGCGAGGTCGAGATCAAGCCGGTGGGCGGCGGGGGGGACCCGGTCCAGGCGGCGCTCCGCCAGCTGCAGGGGATGTCGCCCACGGCGAAGCGGAGGATGGCGCTCGCCGGTGCGGCCGTGTTCTGCGTCGCGGGGATCGCGCTGGCGGCCCTC
>JACQRN010000023.1 GCA_016206515.1 Planctomycetota bacterium
ACGGCCTGGCGCGCGCGGGGGGGCGGCTCCTGGGCTCCCCGTGGGGGGCGATGGCGGCTGCGGCGGTCCTGACCGTGGCGCTGCAGGGGAGCACGGCGACGATGGGGCTGGCGCTCGTGGCGCTCCAGCAGGGGGTGCCGGGGATTCCGGCGGCCTCCTGGGTGGGGTACGTCGCGGGGGCGAACGTCGGAACCTCGTCCACGGCGTTCCTCGCCGCCGGGGGGGGGGACCGGCGCGGCGTGCAGGTCGCGGTCGCCTACCTGTTCGCGAAGCTTCTTGTCGCGCTGCCGGTGACCGTCTTCTCGGGACCGATCGCGGACGCGTGCGGCGCCCTGGAGGGGGCGGGGGGGGCGCACCGCCTGGCCCTGATGCATCTGGCGTTCAATGGCGCCGTGTTGTGCGTGACGCTCCCGTTGTCCGGCGTCCTCTCGCGGGCGGTCGGGACTCTCGTCCGGCACCGGGGGGGGGCCTCGGAGCCGCTTGGGACGCTGCACCTGACCGATGCGGCACTCGAGACGCGGGAGGTCGCGCTCGCGCAGGCGCATCTCGAACTGGTCCGGATGGCGGAACTCGTCGCACAGATGGTCCGGGCGGTCCCGGAGGTCGTGCGCGCCAAGACCCCCGCCCCGATCGAGCAGGTCCGGCGGATGGACGACCGGGTCGACATGGAGCAGGCGGGGTTGACGCGCTTCCTGTCGCGGTTGTCGCGGCGCCAGGAGGGGGGGGCGGGCGCTGAGGCGGTCGCGCAGGCGATGAGCATCGCGGACGACCTCGAGAACATCGGGGATATCATCACCAAGCAGGTTGCCGCGCTGGCGGAGAAGCGGCTGCGCCTGGGGGTCCGTTTCTCCGGCGAGGGGCTTTCCGAGATCCTGGGGTACCACACGGAGGTGGCGGCGGTGGTCGACGCGACGGTCGAAGCCCTGCGCACCGCCGACCGGGCGAAGGCGTACGAACTCGCCGCGCGGCGCGAGGAACTCGCCGCGCGCGAGGGGGCGCTGCGCCGCTCGCACATCGAGAGGGTGATCCTCGGCCGCGCGGAGTCGCTCGACACGAGCGCGATCCACCTGGACCTCCTGTACGCGATCCGCCGGATCCACGCCCACGCGATGAACGTGAACATGGCGCTCGTCGGAAGGGGGGAACGGTGAGCGGGGCGACCGCTCCCGACCCCGTCCGGCGTCTCTACGAGGCGACGCCGTTCCCCTCCCTCGGGGACGTGGAAACGCGCGAGGCGGGGCTCCGGTCGATGCTGGCCAACTGCTTCGGCGTGGATCCCGCGTCGCTACAGGGCGCGACCCTCCTGGACGCCGGGTGCGGCACCGGCGAGTACTCGGCGGCATGGCGCAGGATCGTCGGGGAAAGGGGGCGGGTTGTCGGGCTGGACCTGTCGATGTCGTCGCTCGTCCGCGCGCGGCGCCTCGGGGAGGGGCACGGGCAATGGGTCGAGGGGAGCGTCCTGGCGCCCCCCGTGCGGGGACCGTTCGACGTCGTCTGGTCGTCCGGCGTCCTTCATCACACGGGGCGGCCGCACGAGGGGGCGCGCGCGTTGTCGGCGCTCGTGCGGCCCGGCGGGCACCTCATCGTGGGGTTGTACCACCCGTGGGGACGATGGAGGCTGCGCTGGGCTCGCGCGTCGCTTCGCATGCTTCACCGGTCCGGCACGAAGGCGTACCGGGAGGGGGCGCGCGCGTGGCTGCGCGCCTTCCGTCCGGACTGGACGTCGCAGGCCATGGAGGCGCATGTGATCGACCAGTTCGAGCATGTGCGGGAATCCCATCACACGGTGCGGGAGTTGCGCGGCTGGATGGACGCTGCCTCCTGGGAGTGGCTCGGGGTCTCCCCCCTCGTGACGCGGCGCGGGAAGCCCGGCTGGCTGCGGGCGTTGCGCGCCGACGCGACGCTCGGCCGCGTGGAGGGGTACATGTTCCGCGTGGCGTGGCGCCGGAGGGGCTAGACGCCCGGCGAGGCGGCGCGGGGCAGTTCTGCGCCGGCGTCCGGCGCGGGGATCTCCAGCCGCGCGCCGTCGGAGCGGAACGGGCCGGTCGCGCGGCCGGCCCGGGCGAGCGCGTACTGGAGCCCGGTCTTCAGGACGCCGAAGCCGTACCGGACGCTGCGGCGCAACGAGATCGAGGACGCCTCGTCGTGGTAGGAGGTCGGGCAGGAGATCTCGCCGAGCCGGAACCCGAACAGGAGCGTCTGCAGGAGCATCTGGTTGTCGAAGACGAAGTCGTCCGAGTTCCCCTCGATCGGAAGGGATCGGAGCACCTCGGCGGAGAAGGCGCGGTACCCGGTGTGGTACTCGGAGAGTTTCTTCCCGGTCATCAGGTTCTGGACGAGCGTGAGCGCGCGGTTCGACAGGTACTTGTAGAACGGCATCCCGCCCCGCATCGCGCCGCCCCCCAGGATCCGCGAGGCGATCACGGCGTCGTACACCCCCTCGGCGATGAGCGATCCCATCGCGCGCACGAGGCGCGGGTCGTTCTGGTAGTCGGGGTGGAGCATCACCACGATGTCCGCCCCGCACCGGAGCGCCTCGCGGTAGCAGGTCTTCTGGTTCCCGCCGTACCCGCGGTTGCGGTCGTGGACGAAGGTGCGCAGCCCCATCCGCCGGGAGAGTTCCACCGTGCCGTCGCGGCTGGCGTCGTCGGTCAGGATGATCTCGTCGACGATGTCGCGCGGGACCTGGTCGATCGTCCTCTGAAGCGTCTTCTCCGCGTTGTAGGCGGGCAGGACGACCACGAGCCGGCGATGGTTGATCACGGGACAGGGGGGTGGGCGGTTCCTACCAGAACTTGCGGTAGTCCCCCTGCACCACGCAGTCGCAGCGGCGGCAGAGGAACTCGGGGCCGGCCATCTCGGTGCCGTACACCTTGTCGCGGACGGACCGGTAGGCGTCCGAGTTCCAGGTCTCCCGGATCGTGGAACGGCCGAGGTTTCCGAGGACGACCTCTCGGCGCCAGTCCATGCAGCACAGGATGCAGTCGCCGTTGTAGAGGATGTTGAGGCGGTTCAACGGGATGTCCGTGTTGCAGCACCCGCCCAGCGCCCCGTCCGCGTGCATCTTTTCCGACTTGTGGTTCCCCGCGTGGGTGACGAAGAGGTTGACGTGCGCCAGGACGCCCCGCGCGGCCCAGAAGGCGCGGACCTCGTCGGCGTGCTCGCGCGTCTTCGCCACGCAGTTGATCGCGACCTGCGCGCGTCGCCCCTTGGCGGTCCGGACGAGGAGGTCGAGGTTGGCGAGGAAGCGGTCGAACGGGATCCCGATCGAGATCGCCTCGTACGTCTCCTTCGTGATCCCGTGGGCGCTGACCAGGATCATGTCGCAGTACTCGGTGGCCGCCTCGGCCTTCGCCTCATCGAGGAGGCCGAGGTTCGAGTCGATCTGGACCTTCACCGTCGGCATCGCGCGGCGGATCTTCGCGACGCGCTCGGCGAACTTCTTGTCCATCAGCGGTTCGTTCATGAGGAAGGGGTAGATCTGGCGCACGGCGGATCCCGCCTCGGCGCACTCCGCGACGATCCGGTCGAACAGGTCGTCCGCCATCGCCCCCATGGTCAGTTCCTTGGCGGTGTCCGGGTACGGGCAGATCGTGCATTTCGCGTTGCAGAACGATGTGGTCTGGATCATCACGTACTGCGGCATCGCGCGCAGGATCCGCCGCCGCGCGAGCGCGGGGAACCGCTTCTCCGCGGCGAACACGAGCGGCTTCGGCAGCAGGGCCCCGATTCCCATCCGCTTCAGTATACGCCGGTTCTCCAGCCCCGCCCCAGCGGGTTCAGCCCGGATGCCGCGTGCGGAATCCGATCGGCCGCGCCCCGGGATCTGGCGGCACCATCAGCTGCCGGATCGCGTCGAACACGACACGGAACTGGGCGTCGTACTTCTTCTCCAGATCGGCCAGTTTCCGCGCCAGATCCTTGTGCGCGGCGAGGATGCCCCTGAGCCGGACGAAGGCGCGCATGATGGCAACGTTGATGCGCGCTGCCCGGCGGCTGCGTAGCACACTCGATAGCATGGCGACGCCTTCCTCCGTAAAGGCCCTCGGCGGCTTCCGGACGCCGCCCCGCTTTGATCTGCCAAAGTGGAAGATCAAACCGTCGGACTCCTGGCGCGTGAGCCGGAACGCGAAGTCCCCGGGGAACCGGTCCCGATTCCGGTGGACCGCCCTGTTGAGGTTGCCTGTCTCGACCCCGTACATCCGCGCCAGATCCCGGTCCAGGATCACCTTCTGCCCCCGGATCAGAAGGATCAGGCGTTCGATGCGCTCCTGCCGGACCGTGATGAGCTCTCGGGCCATCGGGGTTCCCCGCCCGGACAGGATAGGGAGGGGGGGTGACAGAATCGGCGGGGATGCGGACTCCGTATAGCGGAGATCGGGGGACGGGGACGCGGGGTGCAGGACCGTGGTGTTGGCTTGGGGCAAATCACGCCCCCTTTGTCTGCGCCTCGCAGAGGTATGGGCCTATGACCAGCGCGTCGCACCCTCCTTGCGCGAACGCCCGCAGGGCGTCGTCGGGGGAGCAGACGATCGGCTCCTCGTGGATGTTGAAGGAGGTGTTGATGATCGCGGGGATCCCGGACATCTGGCGGACGCGGTCGAGGATCGCGGCGTAGCCGGGTTGTAAGGCGCGGTCGATCACCTGGGGGCGGGCGGTGCCGTCGACGTGGACGACGCCGGGGATCCGGCGGCGCCAGGGCCCCTTGACGTCGAAGGTGACCGTCATGAAACGGGCCGCCCAGGCTCCCTTCGCGTACCCGTCGAACATCTCCGGGGCCGCCTCGCTGAGGCAGACCGGGGCGAACGGCATGAACTCCGTGCGGCGCAGGCGCTTGTTGAACCAGTGGTTCACGCTCGCGTCGGTCGCCGCGAGCATCAGGGTCCGGTTCCCGAGCGCCCGCGGGCCGTACTCCATCGGGCCGTCGATCCGGCCGACCGCCTTCCCCCGGACGATCCGGTCCGCGACCTCCGCTGCCAGGTTCGCGGGGCGCGTGAAGGGGCGCCCCGACCGGCGCAGGGCGGCCTCGGCGTCCGCCTCCGTGAACGAGGGGCCCAGGAAGACGTGATCGAGCTGGACCTTCGGCAGCGCGGCCCCGCGCCGCTCCCGCAGGAGCAGAAGGGCCGCCCCGAGGGAGGTGCCGCCGTCCCCCATGTTCGGGTGGACCGCGATCCGGTCGACCTCTGGAAGTTCCGCGATCCTCTGGTTGAGCTTGACGTTCGCGAACAGGCCACCGGCCAGGGCAACGTTCCGCAACCCCGTCCGTGCCGCGGCGCGGCGCACGAAGTCGGCGACGACCTCCTCCAGGCGCACCTGGAGCGCCGCGGCGATGTCCTGGGCGCTTGCGCCGTCGAGGGTGCGCTCGAGGTGGCGGATGATCCCCGCCGACCCTCCGCCATAGATTCTCCCGGCCAGAAGGTTTCGGAGGTGGTCGCCGCGCGGGAGGCCGTCCCGCGCCGTTCCAGTCGCCTCGAGGACGCGGTTGCGGAACGCGCCACCATCCTCCGCGAGGTCCATCAGGTCCAGAAACGGCGCACGGGCCGCGGCGCTCTCGCCGAACGCCGCCAGGCCGGTGATCTTCCCCTCGTGCCGGCCCATGCGGTACCCGAGGAACCGCGTGGTCGCGGCGTAGACGCGCGCGGGGGAGTGGAGGGACGGGGTCGAGGCGAGAGGGTTCAGCTTTCCGTCGCGCCCCTCGTGGACCGCCGCGCAGCGGCCGTCGCCGTTGGCATCGACGGTGACCACCAGGCACGGATCCCAGGGGCAGGTGTCGTAGACGGACGCGGCGTGCGCGGTGTGGTGGTCGAAGAAGGAGGGTTCCGCGGCGATCCCCAGGGGGCGCAACGCGCGCCGGTACGCCTCCAGGTTCCGCGCGCGCAGGGCCGCGGGGTCCTGCGCGGCGCGGGGCAGCCGGAGGGCCGCGCGCGCCTCCCGGCCGAGGCGCCGGAGGCGCTCCCGGACCGGCAGAGGCGAGCCCCACTCCGGCAGGCCGTCCCCCGGCGCGGTCATCGCGTCGACCCAGGCGGTGGGGGCGTCCAGGAGTTCCCGGAACGTGAAGGCCACGCCCTTGACGTCCCGCGCCCCGACGCCGCCAAGCCGCAGGACCGCCTCGATCGCGCGATAGGGGAACCCCGTGTGGTTCTTGACGCGCGAGAGCCTCTCCTCGGCGACGGAGGCGACGACGCGCCCATCGACGAGGAGTGTTGCCGTCGCGTCATGCCCGGGATGGATGCCGAGGATGACATCGTGTGTCATCCCGAAAGTTTACCGCGGTTCGCTGGCTGTCTCGGGCGTGGGGCGCATCGCTGCGATCCTAGCAGGGCTCGCCGTCGCGGCTTCGTACGTGAGACTCACTCCGGGGTGCGGAACTCGTCCCTCGGGAACAGGTCCGTGTTGAGGAGGGTTCCGGGCGAACCGTGAAAGGGGACGGGCGGGTGCCCCCGGAGGTAGGCGTCCACCGAATCCGCCAGGGGCTCGCCGAGGTAGGCGCGGACGGCCGGTTCGCGGAGCCGGGCCCGCCATGCGCTCGTGTCCGCGCGGATCGGCTCGCGGGAACCGATGAGGAACCCGCCCCCGCCGAATTCGAGCACATGCGGGAACACCGAGCGGAACGTATCGCGGACCCGATCCGAGGCGCCCCACTGGCACATGATCCCCCCCTCGCGCAGCCGCGCGGAGCAGAGTTCGAAAAACTCGCGCGAATAGAGGTTCCAGCTGTAGGCGTACCAGGGCCAGATGGCGTCCGCCTCCAGCAGGTCGTATCGCTCGAAGGTCTCGCGCAGCAGCGCGTTGCGTCCGTCGGCCGTGACGATCCGGATGCGCGGGTCCCGCAGGAGCGCGCCGAGATGCGGATAGCCGTGCTTGGCGTGGAAGAGCCGGAGGACCGTCGCTTGTGCCCGGGACAACTCGTAGAGGCTCACGTGCTCCATCGAGGGGCGGCACGCGATCGCCCAGGCGGTCTCCCCCGAGCCGAGGCCCACCACCGCCGCGGTCCTCGGATCGGGATGTGCCAGCGCGGGGATGATCCCGAGGAGGGTGTGGGTGCCCCCGTACGGAAACCAGGAGTGGGCATGGTTGTTCACCAGGATGCGCCAGCCGTCGCCATCCGGGACGATCGCCGAGACGGACGTGGCATCCTCCACGATGAAGGCGCGGAGGTCGGTCTGCCCGTGCAGGCGCCGCCACAAGGCGTCGTTCCCTGGCAGGAGGAAGAGCCCGCCGAGCAGCGCGCACGCCAGGGTGAGGAACCGCCGCCTCTGCCCCCCCCGTAAGAGTCCGGCCCCTGCGAAGAGGAGCCCGCCGCCGAGCACGATGGCCCGGATGGCGCCGGCGGTCCCCCAAGTGGGCACGAGGACCAGTCCGCAGACGAGGCTCCCGAGAGCGCACCCGAGGATGTTCGACCCCTGCAGCAGGCCCACCCGCAGGCCGCAGCGGCGCGCGTCAGCCTGCACCGCATGCTGGAGGGCGCTGAAGGAGACGCCCATCAGGACTGTGGGGATCCCGAAGAGGGCAAGGGGGAGGATCCCGTAGAGTCCTGCGTACCCTTTCCAGAAGGTGGGCCAGTGTTCAGGGAGGAGGGGAACCCGGATCGCGGGGTACCAGAATTTGAAGAGCGCCCGATAGGCCGGCAGGCCGGTCGGGAGCCGCACGAGGAGCCCCACGGCCGCGCCGGCCCAGGCGAGAAGAAGGCACTGGCATGCGAGGAATCGTGAGGCGGGATCGCGGCCCCCACGCCCCCTCGCCCCGAGGAGGCTTCCAGCTCCGAGCCCCAGGAGGTAGATCGCCAGCACCGTGCCGAACGTGAATGCGGTCGACTTGACCGCGGCATCCATGATGCGGAACCAGACGATCTCCAAGGCCAGCGCGCAGAAGCCGCTCGCAAAGTAGAGGAGGCATGCCGAAGGGAGCGGGAATGGCGCCGGTCCTGCGGCTGTCGGGGGGGGCGCCGCCTCGATCCCGGCATCCTCCGGGGCGCGGGACATGGCGGACAGGAGGAGGGCCCCGATGCCTGCGGCAAGGTTTCCGGTGGCGCCCGCCAGGAGCGCCCCGCGGACACCGAGGAAGCGGATCAGGATCCAGGGGGTCAGGAGGGCGCCCGCCGCCGCCCCGAGGACATTCAGACCGTAGAGCATGCCGATGGTCCGCCCCGCCCCCTCTCCACGGATGCAGGCGCGGACCAGGATCGGCAGCGAGGCTCCCATCAGGAACGTCGGCGGGAGGAGCAGGAGACAGTGCCCCGCCGCGCAGGTCCATCCGGGCTCGCGCAGCCACGTCGTGCGCAGATACAGCAGATCGTAGTAGAGGGGGGCGCTGGCCACCGCGAACATCGCGAGAGCCAGTTCCATGGTTGCGAACAGGGCGAGAGCCCGCGGCGGCTCGCAGCGAGCGCTCCAGGCCCCTCCCGCATGGCTCCCGAGCCCGAGCCCGATCATAAACGCGGCGACGATCGTCGCAATCGAGTGGATCCCGACGCCGCTCTGAAGGGCGAGGATCCGCTGCCAGGCGACCTGGTAGACCAGGGCGGAGGCGCCGCTGAGACTGAAAAGAATCGCGAGGAGCAGTGTGCGGCACCCGGACGATACCTGCATCGGAGAGGGGCCGATCCTAACCCGACTTCGCCAAACCAGGGGGCAAAATCGCCGTAAGTCCTTGCAGGCCAACAAAGGCATCTGGAAAGTTGGCACTACATTTTGAGCGCTGTCTCTGGCATCCGCAGGCGCTTGGGCAGCACGAGGCCGAGACGATCGAT
>JACQRN010000243.1 GCA_016206515.1 Planctomycetota bacterium
GCGCGGAACTGTGGCCACGGGGCGGATCGAGCGGGGCCAGGTGAAGGTCGGCGAAGAGGTGGAGGTCGTCGGTCTGCGGGATACCTCCAAGACCGTCGTGACCGGCGTGGAAATGTTCAACAAGACGCTCGATTCGGGGATCGCCGGGGACAACGTGGGGCTGCTCCTGCGCGGCAAGAAGCGGGAGGAGATCGAGCGGGGAATGGTGCTCGCGGCTCCCGGTTCGATCAAGCCGCACAGCAAGTTCAGTTCCCAGGTCTACATCCTGACCAAGGAGGAGGGCGGGCGTCACACGCCCTTCTACAACAACTACAGGCCGCAGTTCTACTTCCGGACGACCGACGTGACGGGGGCGAGCCAGCTTCCGACCGGGGTGGAAATGGTGATGCCCGGCGACAACGTCCAGTTGGGGGTGGAACTCGGGACGCCGGTGGCGCTGGAGGAGCAGCTGCGGTTCGCCATCCGGGAGGGGGGCAAGACGGTCGGTGCAGGGGTCGTGACGAAGATCGAGGCGTAGTCGTTGTCGAGTCCATTATCTGAGGGAGGCGCGGAGGCATGCGGGAGTGGTTCTGGCTGGAGTGCGAGGGGTGCAAGCGGCGCAACTATCGCGCCCCGCGGCGGACGGGGATGGGGGCGGTCAAGCTCGAGATGTCGAAGTTCTGCTCGCGTTGCCGCAGGCACACGGCGCACCATGAGAAGAAGAAATAACCCCAGGCCAGTAGCTCTAACCGGCAGAGCACCGCTCTCCAAAAGCGGGGGTTGTGAGTTCGAATCTCACCTGGCCTGCCATCCGTATGCGGGCCCGGTCCGGTCCCGAGTGGCGCGATGAACGGCGAGGCGTCGGCGCGCGGCACGGGGATCTTCCGCGTGTACCGTAGGGGGCAGGGGAACGTCGCCCGCGGGATGGCGGCGGGGGCGCTGGGGCTCATCGCCCTCTTCGGGTGCGGCGGCGAACTCGGACAGATCCTGTCCCTGTCGCCGCGCCTGGAGCGCGTGATCTGGAGCCGTGGCCTTCCTTTCTTCGAGACCACGATGGCCGTGACCGGGGTGCATCTCGTGCAGGGGGTCTCCCTGCTGTTGTGCGCGTGGGGGATCTGGGCCTTGATGAACTACGCGCGCCTTGTGGACTTCCTCATCGAAACCGAGGAGGAGATGCGAAAGGTGACCTGGCCGTGGGATCCCACGGCGCGCGGGGTCGCATGGGGGATCGTCCCCGCCAGGGCGAGGGAACTGGTCGGGAACGCCACGGTGGTCCTGGTCTCGGTGGGAGTCCTGGCGTTCGTCCTGGCGGTCTATGACGGGGTGCTTCTGGGGGGGCTTCAGCGTTACCTGGGCATGTCATGACCGCGACCCTGCAATGGTACGTGATCCGGTGCCAGACGGGCCGGGAGGGGAAGATCCGCGACTCGCTGCTCAAACGGGTCAAGGCGAGCGTCCAGGCCGAGAAGTTCGGACATGTGCTCGTCCCGACGGAAGGGATCTCCTCGATCCGCGGCGGCAAGAAGCACGTCCGGGAGCGCAAGATCTACCCCGGCTACCTCATGGTCGAGATGGATCTCGACGAGACGACCTGGTTCCTGGTGCGCGAGACGCCCGGGATCGGGGATTTCGTTGGGGGGGAGTCGAAGCCGATCGCGATGCAGCCGCACGAGGTCGCGCGGCTCCTCGACATCGACAAGGCGAAGGAAGAGGGGCCGAAGATCAGGATCGAGTTCAAGAAGGGGGACACGATCAAGATCAAGGAGGGCCCGTTCCAGAACTTCGATGGGGTGGTCGAGGAGATCCAGCCGCAGAAGGGGCTCGTCAAGGTGAGCGTCACGATCTTCGGGCGGCAGACGCCGGTCGAACTCGAGTACTGGCAAGTGGAGGCGGTCTAGGCCATGGCGAAGGAAGTCCTGACCCAGATCAAGCTGCAGTGCCCTGGCGGCCAGGCGACCCCCGCCCCGCCGGTGGGGCCCGCCCTCGGGCAGCACGGGGTGAACATCGGCGCCTTCGTCAACCAGTTCAATGCTGCGACGAAATCGCAGCCGGGGCTGATCCTTCCCGTGATCATTACGGTCTACAAGGACAAGTCCTTCACGTTCGTCCTGAAGTCGCCGCCGGCGAGCGTGCTCCTCAAGACCGCCGCCGGCATCGCCAAGGGCGCCGCGCAGCCGGGCAAGGAGAAGGTCGGGACGGTGACGAAGGCGCAGGTCCGGCAGATCGTCGAGACGAAGAAGAAGGACCTCAACACCCAGGATGCCGAGCGTGCGTGCCGGATGGTCGAGGGGACGGCTCGCTCGATGGGGATCGAGGTGCTGCCGTGAGCGGGCATGGGAAGCGCTACCGCTCATCGCTCGAGGCCCAGCCCGTGCCGGGGGCGCCCCTGCCGATCCCGCAGGCGGTCGCGGTGCTGCGGAAATACAAGCCGGCGAAGTTCGACGAGACGGTCGAGCTGTCCATGCGCCTGGGGATCGATCCGAAACAGGCGGACCAGCTTGTGCGCGGATCCTTCTCCATGCCGCGAGGGCTCGGGAAGACCGTGCGGGTGATCGTCTTCGCGGGGGACGCCGCCGCGAAGGAGGCGCGCGACGCGGGCGCCCTCGAGGTGGGCGGGGACGACCTGATCAAGAAGGTCGCCGAAGGGTGGCTCGACTTCGACGTGGCGGTCGCGCACCCCGAGATGATGGCGAAGGTCGGACGGCTCGGGAAGGTGCTCGGCCCCCAGGGGAAGATGCCCTCCCCGAAGTCGGGGACCGTAACCCCGAAGGTCGGTGAGGCGGTCAAGGCGTTCCAGGCGGGCAAGATCGAGTACCGCAACGACGATTCGGGGAACCTGCACGTCCCGGTCGGGAAGCGGTCCTTCCCGGACGACGCCTTGGTCGAGAACCTGAAGGCGTTCTCCGGCCACATCCTGGCGAACCGGCCGGCCGGGGTGAAGGGGACCTTCCTCCACGGCGCGGCGATCTCCCTGACCATGTCCCCTTCGGTGAAGGTGGTTCTGTGAGCCGAGCGATCAAGCAGTCGATGGTCCAGGAGTACCGTGAGCGCGCCGCCCGTCTCCAGGACAGCGTCCTGGTCCGGTTCACGGGCGTGAGCGCGATCGAGGCGGACGACCTGCGCCTCAAACTTCGCGGGTGCGGCGGCGCGCGCCTGTTCGTCCTGCGGAACGCCTTGGCGCGTCTGGCATTCGCGGAAGAGGGGTTCCCCGAGCTCGGGACCTGCCTGACGGGCTCGATGGCGATCGCCTCGGAGGGGGACGGCGTCCAGATCGTCAAGACCCTGCGTGAGTGGGGTGTGCAGAAGAAGGGGAAGATCGAGATCCGGGGCGGGACCCTCGGGCGCAAGGTGATCGGACCTAGCCAGATCGAGGCGCTCGCCTCGCTCCCGGACATCCGGACGATGCGCGCCCAGGTGCTGGCCACCGCGCTCGCGTCGCTGACGCAGGTCCTGGGGCTCGTGAACGCGGTTCTGTCGCAGGTGCCGAATCTGGTGAACGATCACATCCGGAAGCAGGAGTCGTCGGGAGTGAGCGCCGCGTAGCGGGCTCGAAAGAAGGGGAGGGAGGGATCATGGCGGAGGCAACAGCGGGAGTCTCGGGGGCCAAGAAGGCGTACTCGAAGGACGTCGTGGACGTCATGGATGTCTTCAAGGGCTGGAACATCCTGAAGCTCAAGGAGTTCAAGGACTGCTACGAGGA
>JACQRN010000244.1 GCA_016206515.1 Planctomycetota bacterium
GACCGCGCCAGGTCGGCCGGGTCGGTCGGCCTCGCCCAGCGGGCGCCCCCGTACCCCTTCAGGGTCTCCCGGTGCCCGGGGATGTCGGTCGCCGCGATCGGGCGCAGGCACGCGCGCGCCTCGAGCGCCGCCGAGGGGCGCCCCTCCGCGCGGCTCGGCAGGCAGACGACGTCGCTTGCGTTCATCCAGTCCGCGACCGCGCCGTAGGCGACCTCCCCGGGGCGTTCCACGCGCGCGCCGGACCCCAGCGCCCGGATCGTTCGCCCGATCCAGGCGCCCCCCCCGCCCCCCGCGAGAACGAGATGCACGCGCTCGCCGAGGGAGGCGTGCGCGCGAAGAAGGTCGCCGACCCCCTTCCCCTCCACGAGACGCCCTGCGTAGAGAAGACGCCGGGCCGAAGGGTCGAGACCGAGCCGCGCGCATGCCTCCGCGCGCGGGGCGGGACGGAAGAGGGTCCGGTCCACCCCGTCGTACACGACCCGGACCGCCGTCTCGCCGGCGCCGAGAGCTCGCAGGCCGGGGACGAGATGGTGCGCCACCGCAACGACCCGCGCGGCGCGGCGCAGGGCCCAGCGTGTCGCCACGCGCAGGTCCGCGTGCCGAGGCGCCTCCGCGACGTCGGACCCCCGAAACGTAATGACGACCGGCAACTCGAGCCGCCGCCCCGCCCACGTCGCCGCGACCCCGGCCGGGCAGCCGAACTGCGCGTGCAGGACCGCCCGCCCCCCCCCGGCGATCCGCCGGATCCACGGCACGATCGCCAGCGACATCGCCGCCGCTTGGAGAGTCAGACGCCCGCCGGGGACGCGGCGCATGCGGGGGCGCACCACCTCGACACCTTCATCCTCCGCCTGCACCTCCTCTCCTTCACCGTCCTGCGCTACAGCCATGACGGTGACGGGAACGCGCTTCGCCAGGGCGCGGGCGGCTTCCATCTCGAAGGGGCGGACCTCGGGCTTCGAGGGGGAGCGGGGGATCTGGGTGATGAAGAGGACGCGCATTTGGGGGGACACGATAACCGAATCCCGCAACCCGCATTCCGCGAGACCGCGCGCAGCGAAACCGCGCGCCGCAACCCGCGGAGCCGCGGATCGCGGTACGCGGTACGCGGTACGCGGTACGCGGAGAATCGCTTCATCTTTCCGCATCCGCAAGCCGCGTATCCGCGTACCGCAGCCCGCGTAGCCGCAGACCGCAACACACGCAACCGCGCGCCGCAACCCGCCGCGATCCGCACGATCGCCGCGGTCAGTTGCGACCGGCGATAGCGCGGTCTACAGTACGGGTGATGAAGGAGCTCGTCTTCGAGATCACCCAGGAGGAAGACGGCGGATACGTCGCGGAGTGCCTGACCGAGCCGATCTTCACGCAGGGGGACACCCGATAACCGAGGCGCGTATACTGGGCGCACATGGCGACCCCATCCGGCGCGGTGCGAGAGGATGTGGATGCGGCAAAGCGGCTGCTTCGCTCCCTCCCGACGCGATGGGAGGGGAAGGACTGCGTCCTGAAACTCAAGAAAGCGGACTACAACTGGCGCCAGACGGAATGGTGGGCCTTCTATTTCGAGTTCCTCTGCCGCGAATCCCTTCTTAAGGAGTTCCAGATCCCCGGCGAGCGCATCGGCACGACCACATTCGACGCCCGGCGATCCGTGAACTGGGACTTCAAAGGCAAGGCGATCCGCGCGGACGATCATCATGCGATTCTCAACGACACATCCGCTATGCAAACCAGTATCGCCAAACACGGGGCACACGGCATGATCCTTGCCCTCTGCGACGTGGAGTACAACGACGTGAGCCGGTCCTTCCAACGATGGCACACCCGATTGAAGGGTGGACTCTCGGGATACGAGCGCGACCGGATCGCACGCACGTCGATCTCCCGCTATCGCAAGACCCGCGCAGTCCTCGCCGAGATCCTGTTCCTCCAGATCACCCATCGGGATCTCGCCTTGCTCGGAACGATGCGGCAGGGCCGAAACTCGAATGGCCGCCCCCGTCCCGAGAAGTACATGCTTGACCTGGAGAGGGTCGGCCCGCTCCTCGTGGACCGACTCACGCCCCCAGGGGGATGGCGGGTCCGGCAAGATGTGGAAAGCGGCGGAGGAGCGGATGACCGCGCGGTCTAGCGAAAAACTCGCGCGCGCCGACCATCCGGCGAGCCCCGTCGCACTCCACTGCGGGTCCAGCGAAACCATGCCGGGGGTCGGTGACGGCACCGTAACGCTTACGGTCACGTCCCCCCCTTACTGGAACGCGATTGATTACGATCGCCATGCCTCCGATTCGCAGAAATGGTATCGCACACGGAACTACGGCAGGGGATTCGAGGGATACGGAGAATACCTGGATCTGATGGGGCGCATCTTCGGAGAGGTATTCCGGGTCACTCGCCCGGGAGGATTTTGCGCCGTCGTCATCGGAACCATTCTGTGGAAGGGCAGGCATATCCCGGCACCCTTCGACCTGTCACACCGTCTCTGCGCGGCGGGGTGGGAATTTCACCAGGACATCCTGTGGCACAAGTGCACGGCAGGTGTGAAACGCGCGGGGGTGACGATCCAAAAACCGTTCCCCGGGTACTTCTACCCCAACATCATGACGGAATACATCCTGGTCTTCCGGAAACCGGGTCCTCCCATCTACAAGGAGGTCGACCCGGACACCCGCGAGCGGAGCCGTTTCCCGATCAACCGGCTGTTCACGATGGACATTGCGAACAACCTCTGGCACATCGCACCGGTTCCGCCAGGCCATCTGACACATCCATGCCCATTTCCGGAGGAGATCCCGCACCGGCTGATCACGCTCTATTCCCACCGCGACGATCTCGTCCTGGATCCCTTCGCCGGATCCGGCCAAACGGTCAAGGTCGCGGCGACCCTCGGGCGCCGCGCCGTTGGCTATGACATCCAGGAGGAATACGTCCTCTACGCCCGTTCGCGGATTGACCAGCCCCTGGCGGTCCGCCCGCAGCAGCTGATCGTGGAGTTCCAGAAGATCCCGCTTGACGCTCCAGCAGGCGCGATATCGAGCAACGGCGACCGAAAAGGCCGCCGCACGGGAAAGCGGAATCCGGCAAACGACCACGGGCAGGGGGATCTCTTTGCCGAGATGGCGATACCCGCCGTGCGTCTCCCGCGCCCCGCAGGCGACCAGCCGACCTGATCCACCGGAGACCGGTTACGCCCCCTCCAGCGCGGCCGCGATCCTCTCCCCCGCGCGGCCGTCCCAGAACGGCGGGGTCTTGTAGCGCGGGACCGGCTCGGAGAGGACTTCGTCGAGGGCGCGGAGGACCTTGGCGGGATCGGTGCCGACGAGGCGGTTGGCGCCGTAGCGGACGGTGATCGGGCGCTCGGTGTTCTCGCGCATCGTCAGACACGGCACGCCGAGGACGAGCCCCTCCTGCTGGAGGCTCCCGGAGTCGGTCACCAGGACGCGGGCGCGGGAGGCGATCCCCATAAAGGCGAGGTAGCCCAAGGGCTCGACGACGCGCAGGGCGCCCGAGCGTTCGAGGCGGCCCCATAGTCCGGCGGACTGCAGGCGGACCTTCGTGCGCGGGTGCAGGGAGAGGACCGTAGGAAGGCGTGCGGCGGTCCCCTCCAGGACCTCGACCACGTGCGCGAGGTTCCCCGCGCCGTCGACGTTCTCGGGGCGGTGGGCGGTGGCGACCGCGAACAGCTTTCCCTCCCACCCGGCGGCGGGGGTCTTGGAGAGCGGCTCGAACCGGCCGCGCAGCGCCAGGAGCGTGTCGATCATTGTGTCCCCCACCAGCCGGACGCGGGAGGAGGGGATCCCCTCGCGCGCGAGGTTCGCGTCGTCGTCCTCGGCGGTGGTGAGCAGCAGGTCGCACAGGTGGTCGGTCAGGACCCGGTTGTGCTCCTCCGCCATGCGGCGGTCGAAGGAGCGCAGCCCCGCCTCGACGTGCGCGGCGCGGATGTGGAGCTTCACGGCGGCGAGCGCGCAGGCGAGGGTGGAGTTCACGTCGCCGACGACCACGACCCAGTCCGGCTTCAGTTCGAGAAGCGCCGCCTCGAACCGCTCCAGGACGCGGCCGGTCATCTGGCCGTGGGACCCCGACCCGACGTCGAGCGATCGCGTCGGTTTCGGCAGGTTGAGGTCGCGAAAGAAGGCGTCCGAGAGCGCCGGGTCGTAATGCTGCCCGGTGTGGACCAGGTGCGCCTCCCACCCCCCGCGCGCGTCGAGCGCGCGGAGGATCGGGGCCGCCTTCATGAAGTTCGGCCGCGCGCCGACCGCCAGGACGAGCCGCTTCACTTCTTCTCCTCGTTTTTATCGTCCAGCCGCGAGACGAGGATCGCCACCTGCTGGGCGAGGTTCTTGACCTGGACGGAGAGCGCGGAGATCCGCACCGCATACTGGATGCAGATCAAGGTCAGGAACAGCACCGCGACGAACAGGAGCGCCGAGACCGGGAGCCCCGCACCGATCAGGCGCATCACGATCCCGAGGAGCCAATCCCACAGCGCCAGGACCACGACGCACGCGGCGGCGAGGAACCAGAGCCAGGAGTACTCCTCGCGCAGGCGCCGTCGGCGGACGAGTTCGAAGATCATCAGGACGAGGGTGACGGCGGTCACCAGCGCCACGACCCTCTGGCGGTCCGTGATCGTCACGGGGCCCCCCGGTCCGCTGGACCCCGGCCCGACCTGGGCCGCGCCGAATCGGGCACGTCGAGGTAGGAGTGCCCCTCGCGCAGGACGACCGCCAGCATAGAGACCAGCACCTTGAACGCATAGTAAACGGGGCGCAGGCCGCCGTGCATCGACGTTCCGGACGCGCGCGGGAACATCCGCACCGGGACCTCGACGATCCGGAACCCCGCCTTCTTCAGCGCCAGGAGGTGATCGGTGTCCGGGTAGTCGTGCGGGTAGGCGTCGGTCGCGCAGAACCGGACGACCCCCTCCGAAAGCGCCTGGTACCCGGAGGTCGGGTCGGTGATCCGGAGCCCTGTGAGCAGGCGCGCCAGGAGGCGGAACAGGGCCACCCCCGTCCGCCGCGCGAACCCGATCGGGTACGGATCGGGCCCGAGGAACCGGCTGCCGACCGCCAGGTCCGTCGTTCCCGCCTCCACGGGCACCAGGAGCGCGCGCACGCAGGCCGGATCGTGCTGGCCGTCCCCGTCGAGCGTCACGACCGTCCTGCCGCCGTGCGACAACACGTACTTGAACCCGGTCTGGAGCGCGGCCCCGTACCCCATATGGAACGGGTGCCGGACGACGGTCGCCCCGCCGGCGCGCGCGACCCGGCCGCTGGCGTCGTGCGAGCCATCGTCCACCACCAGGACGCGCAGGTCGGGCGTCTGCTCGCGCAGCGCGGCGAGGACGCCCCCCAGACGGGACTCCTCGTTGCGCACCGGGATGACAGCCCAGGTGTTCATTCGGACACCAGTCTCATGCCGGGCGACGCAGGATGGAAGAAGGTAGGGCGCGGTTTACCCGCGCCGGCGCAACGCCACGGCGGGCATGAAGCCCGCCCTACCAGATCGGATACGCGCCAACCGTAGCCGCGCCGGGACCGATCACGAACACGAGGACGCCGACGAGGGCGAGCACCAGGAGAAACGGCACGAGCCACCACCGCTTCTCCTCGCGCAGGAACAGGAAGAACTCCTTCAACAGGTTCATGCGTCCTCCACCGCCTCTACATCGCCGAGCGCGTCAGCCCCGCCTGCGAGCCAAGCGGCTCACTGACGCGCTTCCCGATCACAAGATAGGAGCACAGCGCGAGGGCGTCCAGGCCGCACCCCTCGAAGGTCCGCAGCGCATCGGCGGGGGTGCAGACGATCGGCTCCCCCTTCACGTTGAAGGAGGTGTTCATCAGGACCGGGACGCCGCGCAGCCTCTCGAACTCCTTCAACAGCGTGTGGTAGCGCGGCTCGTCCTTCGCCTTCACCGTCTGGATCCGGGCCGAGCCGTCCACGTGCGTGATCGCCGGGAGGCGCTCACGCTGTCCCTCCCGCACCGGGCAGACCAGGACCATGAACGGCGCCTCGAACCCGGGGGGCGTCTCGAAGTAGGTCGAGGCGTCCTCGAGCGCGACGCTCGGCGCGAACGGCCGGAAGTGCTCGCGGAACTTCACCCGCGCGTTGACGATCTCCTTCATGCGGGGGTTCGTGGGGTCCGCCAGGATCGAGCGGTGCCCGAGCGCGCGCGGGCCGAACTCCATCCGGCCGTCGAACCATCCGACGACCTTCCCGTCGGCGACGAGCCGCGCAACCTCACAGATCATCTCCGCCTCGGCAAGGCGGCGCGGCGCGTACCCCTTCGCCTCCAGGGCGCCAGCGCACGCCGCGTCGTCGTAGGAGGGGCCAAGCGCGGCGGAGACGAGCCGCGCCGGCCGCGGGTCGTTTCCGACCGACGCGGCGATGTCGAGCGCCGCCCCGAGCGCGCCGCCGTCGTCCCCCGCCGCGGGCTGGACGAAGAGTTCCTCGCACCCGGTCTCGCGCAGGATGCGCCAGTTCGCGACGCCGTTGAGCGCCACGCCGCCGGCCATGCACAGCCGCTTGAGGCCGGTCCGCTTCAGGGCGTGTCGCGCGGCGTGGAGCACCGCCTCCTCGAGCACCTTCTGGCCGCTGGCGGCGACATCCTCGTGGAACGGCTCCAGGTCCGCCTCCGGATGGCGGGCGGGCCGGCCGAAGAGGCGCTCGAACTCGGCGGTGAACGCGCGCCGGTTGCTCCCGATGTGCCCGAAATACTTCAGGTCGAGATCGAAGGAGCCGTCGTCGGCGAGCCGCACAAGCCTGCGCGCCTCCTCGACACGCTTCGGCTTCCCGTACGGAGCGAGCCCCATCACCTTCCCCTCGTCTCCGTACTTCGGGAAGCCCAGCCACTGCGTGACCGAGGCGTAGAAGATCCCGAGCGAGTGCGGGAAGAC
>JACQRN010000229.1 GCA_016206515.1 Planctomycetota bacterium
CTTCATACGTCACCCCCCTGCTTCGCGACGACCGGACGGCCGAAGCGCAGGTACAGCGTCGGCACCACGACCATGTTCAGAAGCATCGAGGTCGTGATCCCCGAGAGGATCACGATCGCCATCGGCGTCTGGATCTCGTTCCCCGGCTTGCCGCCCCCCAGCGCCAGGGGAACCAGCGCCAGGCTCGCGGCCAGCGCCGTCATCAGGATGGGGGCCAGACGCTCCATCGAGCCCCGGAAGACCGCCTCCCGGAAGTCGGTGACCCCTTCCTCCCTCTGCAGGTGCTGGATGTGCGACACGAGCATGATGCCGTTGCGCGTCGCGATCCCGAACACCGTGATGAACCCGATCAGGGACGCCACCGACAGGACCCCGCCGGACAGGTACACCCCCGCCACCCCGCCGATGAGCGCGAGCGGCAGGTTGAGCATCACGAACAGGGCGTCCCGGCCCGACCCGAAGGCCAGATGCAGCAGGAAACCGATCCCCGCAACCACGGCCAGGCCCAACAGCGCGAGGATCCTCGTCGCCTCCTGCGCGCTCTCGAACTGCCCCCCGTACTCGACGCGGTAGCCGGTCGCCTCCGTCAGGATCGGCGCGATCCGCTCCCGGCAGTCCGCCACCACCGACGCGACGTCCCGGTCCGCCACGTTGCACATCACCACGATCTTGCGCTCGACCTGCTCCCGGCTGATCGTGTTCGGCCCCACCTCCCGGACGATCCTCGCCAGCGTGTGGAGGGGGACCTTGGCCCCGGAGGGAGTGTCCACGGGGAGATGTCCGATCGTCTCCAGCGACCAGTTCCCCTCCCGCCCCATGCGGACGACGAGGTCGAACGCGTTGCTTCCCTCCAGGATGCGCGAGACCGGCAGACCCTGGAGCGCGGATTCCAGCGCGTGCGCGATCTCCTCGATCCGCAGGCCGTGCCGGGCGATCGCATGCCGGTCGAACCGGACGCGCAGCGTCGGGATGTCCATCTGAGGCTCCACGGAAAGGTCGACGACCCCCTCGACGCCGGTGATCCCCTCCCGGACCCTCTCGGCGAGTTTCCGCAGCCGGTACAGGTCGGGGCCGAACAACTTGATCGCGATGTTCGCGCGCGTCCCGGACAGCATGTGATCGATTCGGTGGGAGATCGGCTGCCCGATCGTGATGTTCATCCCCGGGACCAAGGTGAGACTCTCCCGAAGCGCGGCGAGGAACTCGGACTTGCCACGCCCTTGCATCCGCAGCGACACGTCGAGCTCTGCGGCCTCCACCCCTTGCGCGTGCTCGTCGAGCTCCGCGCGCCCGGTCCGGCGGGCCACGGAGACGATCTCGGGATGGGACATCAGCGTCTCCTCGACGATGCGCCCCAGGGCGTCGGACTCCGCCAGGGAGGTTCCGGGCAGCGTCACGGCGCTGATCGTCAGCGATCCCTCGTTGAACTCCGGAAGGAAGCTCCGTCCCATGAACGCGCAGGCCGGGATCGCGATCCCAAGGAGGAGGACCGCCGGAAGCGTGACGGGCAGCGGGTGGCGCAACGCCGGTCCCAGGATCCGTGCGTACGCCCCCTTGAGCCAGCGGACGACCGCGGGCTCCTCGCCCGAGAGGACCGCCCGGCTGTTGGGCAGCAGCAGGTGGCAGAGCGCCGGTGTCACGGTGAGAGCGACGACAAGCGACACCAGGATCGACACGACGTACGCCATCCCCAGCGGCGCCATCAGGCGCCCTTCCACCCCCGACATGAAGAACAGGGGCAGGAAGACCAGCGCGATGATGAAGGTCGCGAAGACGATCGAGGTCCGGATCTCCACGCTCGCGTCGTAGACGACCGTACGGGTGGGGCGCCGCCGGTCGGGGGGGAGCTTCGCGTTCTCCCGCAGCCTGCGGAAGACGTTCTCGACGTCGATGACCGCATCGTCCACCAGCGCACCGATCGCGATCGCCATCCCCCCGAGCGTCATCGTGTTGATCGTCGCCCCGAAGGCGCGCAGCGTGAGCACCGCGGCGAGCAGCGACAGCGGGATCGCCGTCAAGGTGATCAGCGTCGAGCGCGCATTCGCCAGAAAAAGAAGAACGATCACGACCACCAGGACCGCCCCGTCCCGCAACGCGTGCAGGACGTTCTCGACGGCGATGCGGATGAACTCCGACTGCCGGAAGATGTGCCGGTCGAGCTTCATCCCCTCCGGCAGTTCGCTCTCGATCCCGTCGAGAACCCCGTCCAGCGCGCGCGTAAGGGTGAGGGTGTTCGCCCCCGGCTGCTTCTGGACCCCCAGGATCACCGCAGGCCTGCCGTTGGCCGAACCCTCGCCGCGCTTGGGCGCCTCCCCGATCCTCACTCGGCCCAGGTTCGCAACACGGACCGGGGCGCCGCCGCGGGCAACGACGACGGTACGCGCGATGTCGTCGGTGGACCGCACGCGCCCGATCCCCTCGATCAGGTACTCGGTGCCGCCTTCGTTGAGGAACCCCGCCGAAACGTTCTCGTTGGAGCGCCGCAGCGCGTCGAGGACCTCGTCCAGGAAGACACCGTGGCTGCGCAGGCGTTCCGGATCGAGCATCACCTGGTATTGCTTGACCCCGCCCCCGATCGGGGTGACCTGGGATACGCCCGGCACCGAGAGCAGGCGTCGTCGAATCGACGTGGACGCCACCGTCCGAAGCTGGACCGGATCGTGCCGGTCGGAGGTGAGCGACAGGAACAGGATCTCCCCCATGATCGAGGAGACGGGGGCGAGGGTCGGGCGCCCGACCTCGGGCGGCATGTCCCCCGCGACGAGCGCGAGCTTCTCGTTGACGATCTGGCGGGCCCGATGGATCTCCTCCCCCCAATCGAATTCCACCCAGACGACCGAGATCCCGACGGCGGTGGAGGAGCGGACCCGGCGCACGCCGGCAGCCCCGTTGAGCGCCGCCTCGATCGGGAAGGTGACCTGATTCTCCACCTCGGAGGGCGCCATCCCGTGCGCCTCGGTGATCACCGTGACCGTCGGCGCGGTCAGGTCCGGGAAGACGTCCACCGGCATGCGCAGCGCCGTTGCCCCGCCGACAAGACATAGAAGGGTCGCGATCACCAGGACCGCAGCGCGGTTGTGCAGGGACCAGCGGATCAGTGGATTGATCATGCCGGCCCCCTAGTGCGCGTGCCCGTGGGCGGGGATCGAGGTAGAGACCGACGCGAGGCGCACCGCGTAGGCGCCGCGCACGACGACCTTTTCCCCCTCCCCGATCCCCGACGAGACCTGGACCCAGCCGCCGTCCCGGATCCCCAGCTCCAGGTCCCGCTTCTGGAACGTCTCCCCCGACACTTCCACGAAGGCGACGGGGCGCCCCTCCTCCTCGACGAGGGCCGACTCCGGAAGCGCAATCGCCTCCTCGGCTCGCGACGTCTCTACATGAATGTGGAGCGCCATGCCCGCCAGGAGCCCCCCCAGCGGATTCGGCATCTCGTACACGACCCGGAGCGTCCGGGTGGATGGATCGATTTCGCGATCGACCAGGACGAGCCTGCCAGCCCCGTCCGGTCCGGTGACGGGGACGTACCTCCCGCGCTCCTCCAACGTCTCATACGACGCACCAGGCGCATCCCCGACGCGATGGATCTCCCCTTCCGGGACCCTCGCCTCGATCAGCACGCGGGAGGTGTCGAGGACCCGGAAGACCGTTCTCTCCGGCGTGACGTATTCCCCGTGCGCGGCGGCGACCTGCGTCACGATCCCCGCGATCGGAGAGCGGAGCGCGATCGCGGGAAGCGAACCGCCCTCCCCCGCACCTCCCGCCTGGAAGGTCGCCCCCGCCTGGTCGTAGAGCGCGGCGAGGGAACGCGCCGCCTCCTGGCCGGCCCGGGCGCTCCGCTCGGCAGCCTCCGCCTCCTCGAGATCCCGGTCGGACCTCGCCTGCCGGCCGTGCAGGGTCCGCGTCCGCTCCAGGTGCCGCGTCGCCACGGCAAGGGTCGCTTCCGCGCGCGTCACCTCCGCGCGCGCCTCGACGATCCTCCCCGCGAACTCCGAGAAGGGGGGCTGCACGAGGGCCAGCGCCTGCCCCGCCTCGACCCGGTCCCCGAGCATCGGCAGCGCGCCGTCTCCGGACGGAAGGATGCGACCGGCCAGGGGCGGCGTGACCTGGGCGACATGCGATGGATGCGCGAGGACCGCGCCTGTCGTGACGAGGCGTTCATTCAACGTCCGGCGCGCAGAGGGCGCGACGAGACAACGGATCTTCCATTGCTGTTCCTTGAGGAAGGTGATCCCGTCGAACTCCTGGGCGTCCGGCGCGGCCTCCGCCGCGGAGGCCGAGGGGAACACGACGAAGGACGGGAGCGGCACCTCGTGCACCGCCCCTTCCAGGGGGATCCGCAGCGTGACAGTCCAGTCGCCCGCCTCCGGGAAGACCAGTTCGGGGATGTAGATCCCAGCCCGGGCAGGGGCGGCTTCGGTGTGCTCCAGGGCGCTGCCGCCCTCCCGCTGGAGCACGAAGACAAGCGCCCCCTCGCGACGGGGGAGCCCGGTCGTCAGATCCGAGACGTGCGTGATGAGCCGGGCGGGCTTCCCGGCGACGAGGAACCGGTGCTCCAGGAAGATCTCGAAGCGATCGCCCCAGACGGTTACCGCGGCGGTCCGTTCTTCCCCGGCGGCGGGCTCAGGGTCCCGTTCGTCGCATCCCGTGAGCAACAGGACCAGACACGCGGCACCCAGCGCCCCGATCCCTGCAATCGCTTTGCCCGTCTTCATCTCTCCCTCCTCTTGTCGATGGCCGCCGGAATCACGGCCGACACCGCAGTGGACGCCCCCCCCCCGCGACCGGAGTTCGGAACGCGGGAGAAACGGAAGTCCGCTACGTGGAGGGAGGAGCCCTACTGGAATGCTGGCGACAAGGGGACGGCGGCCACGCAGGGGGAGTCGGACACCGGACACACTCCACGAGCGCATCGGCGCGAAAGTCCGGCGTACAGGCGACCGTGCCTACGGCAAGGACGACCGGGCGAGGCTGCGACGCGGCGGAACCGGGACCGACCCTGGCGACGACCGAATGATCAGGGACCGGATGGTCATGGTGCCGGTCCTCATCTCCATGTCCAGGATGCTGCGCATGGTCGATCGCGACGTGCAGGACCGTAGCGGCGATCCCGAACAGGACTACAGTGCAAAGCAGGAGGGGAAGGACCCGGCGGATGCCCAACCTCATGGCGCGGCAAGTGTACCAGAAATCACCGTTCGAGATTACCGATCCCGCGCGGGGTCAGGCGCTCCGGGACCGTACGGCCAAGTCGACGTCGCAGTCCAGGACGTGCAGAAGGGAGAGAAGGGCGTCGACCGACTTGCGGGTGTTCGCCGGGTCGAGGAGCCGGTAGAACTGCGCGGCGGAGGTCCCGAGCCTCCGGATGATCTCGCGCTTCGACAGGGGGCTTGCCGCAACGCGCCTGCGCGCCTCGAGAGTCAACCGGTACAGGAGCCGTTCCCGCAGGTGCCCGGGATCCTGGTTGTATTTGAGGACCTGTTCGATGTGCACGCTCCCCTCTCGGCCGGAGGCCAGGACGTACGTGAACCCTTCGCGTCCGATCTCCAAATCGACGGAGGCGTGCCGGACCGGATCGCGCTCCGAAGGCCGGGGATCCGCCTTGGCATACGGGAAAAGGTACTCTCGCCGCAACGCAGCGATGACGAATGCCTTCCGATGATGGTTGAGGGAAACGCGGAGAATCTTCACAGGAGTCCCTCCGATTCCCCTTCCATGTGACGAACACCTACCCGCCCCGCCGGACCTTCCCCATAAAAACGTTACCTCCTGTGGTTACACTTATCAAACCCGGCCCGCCCGGATCGAGGACCGATGTTCGCATGGGGGGCTGACAGAATCGGGGGGCGGACTGATTTCCCGGAGCGCTTGCAGCCTCTTCCCTATGCGTACCCCTCAACAAGCCGGCACAGCACCGCCGGTCCGACCGCGAGTGCCTCCTTCTTTCCGATCGCGAAACACGGCGGCATCCTACCGCCGCGTTTCGCACAGCTGCTCGCTCGGCGCGCACGGCGCACCTCGCTGCGCGGACCGGGGCATCCGTGCCCCGGAAGCCTAGACCTTGTACGACTCGATCAATCTCGCAAACACCGCCGGTCCGACCGCGAGTGCCTCCTCATCCAGAAAGAATCTGCTGCTGTGACAGCATTCCACGGGGCCGCGGTCCGGGTGCCCTGCGCCGACGAAGGCGAAGGCACCGGGGCGGAGGCGGACGTAGTGGGAGAAGTCCTCGCCGTACATCGTCACGGGGTGTTCGAGGAAGCGGCCCTCCCCCAGGACCGACTCGACGGCGGCGCGGATGCGCTCGACCGACCCGGCGTGATTGATCAGCGGCGGGTACCCGCGCTCGTACCGGACCTCGGCACGGCAGCCGTGCGCGGCGGCGACGTTCTGGGCGATCTCCTCGATCCACTTCGGCATCGCCTCGGAGGTCTCGGGGACGAGCGTGCGAGCGGTTCCGGACAGCTCCGCGCGGGGTGGGATGACGTTGAACGTGTCCCCCGCGCGCATCATGCAGACGGAGACGACGCACGGCTCGCCGGGGGTCACGCGCCGGGAAACGATCGTCTGCAGGGCGCCGACCAGCTCCGCGGCGGCCGGGACCGGGTCGATCGCCCCCTGCGGCCGCGAGCCGTGCCCCCCCTGCCCGGTCACCACGATGTCGAAGCGGTCCGACTGCGCCATGATCGGCCCGGCGCGGCTCGAGACGTGCCCGACCGGGACCTCGGGGGCAACATGAAGGCCGAACACCTCGGAGACCCCCTCGAGCGCGCCGTCCCGGATCATCTCCGGCGCCCCGCCGGGCGGCTTCTCCTCGGACGGCTGGAAGAGGAACCGGACGTTGACCGGCAGCGCCTTGCGGTTCTGCGCCAGGAGCCGCGCGGCACCCAGGAGCATCGCGACATGCCCGTCGTGACCGCACAGGTGCGCGACGTTCGGAACCTCGGAGCGGAACGGGACGTCCGTCTCCTCCTGCACGGGGAGGGCATCCATGTCGGCGCGCAGCGCCACCGTCGGCGCCCCGTCGCGGACGCGAAGGTCCGCCACGACCCCGGTGCGCCCGACCTTCTCGCGGAACGGGATCCCCAGCTCGCGCAGGGTCGCGCAGATCCGCGCGGCGGTCTTCACCTCCTGGAAGGCGAGTTCGGGTTGGCGATGGATCGCGCGGCGATGTTCGACCACCCAGGGGTGGATCGCACGCGATTCGGCAAGCCAGCCTAGCATGCGGACCATCCTAGCAACGCACGGGGGTGTCGTCCCGAGGACCAGTCGATCTGGCAGCGAGGACCGAGGGACCTATGTTCATCATGGCAAAACAGAGGTCCCTCGTCGCGGGCAGCCGGGTCGTAGGCTCCTCGGGACGACACGCGGTTACGCCGGAACCGTCCTCCCCTTCGCCCATTCCCGCAACGCGTCCACCTTCTCCCCCATCACCACGGATAGGGGCCGGGTGCGGCGGATCTCCGAGCGCAGCGCCTCGGTCGTCAGGGGCGTGCCGTCGAGAGTCTCGTAGAGGCACGAGACGACCGCGTGCTCGATCTCGGCGCCGCTGAAACCGTCGGCCGCCTTCGCCAGCGCCGCGCAGTCGATCGTCTTCGGGTCGCGGTCGCGGCGGCGGATGTGGATCTCGAGGATCCGCGCGC
>JACQRN010000237.1 GCA_016206515.1 Planctomycetota bacterium
GCACGAGCATGGGCCGGAGCGACGCGGCGAGCGACCTGGCGATCCGAGCCGAGCACCGTGTGCCGGTGGGCGGCCCGCGGCGGGGGCGGCGAGCGGAAAACTGCGTCACCTCCGCAAACAGGAGGATTCGTTCTCAGGCGCTCAAAACCCAAACTCCGCCACGAAGGCGTACCGCGAGCTCCGCCACATCGAGGCCGTTCACCGCGCGCGATCCCGCCCCGCCAGGCGGCCGACGAACAGGTAGACGACCCGCAGGACCAGGAGCGACATCACCGTGCTCGATACCACGCCGCCGACCACGACGGTCGCCAGGGGCCTCTGCACCTCCGCGCCGATCCCGGTCGAGAACGCCATGGGGAGGAACCCGAGGGAGGAGACCAGGCCGGTCATCAGCACCGGCCGCAGGCGCGTCATCGCCGCTTCCTCCAGGGCCTTCTCGAGCGCCAGCCCGCCCGCCAGGAGCTGCCGAACGTAGGAGACCAGGATCATGTCGTCCAGGACCGCCACGCCGCAGAGCGCCACGAACCCCACCCCGGCGGAAATCGAGAATGGCATGTCCCGGATCCAGAGCGCCAGGACCCCCCCGACGGCCGCGAACGGGATCCCGCTGAAGACGCGCACGGCGTCCAGGACGTTCCCGTACGTCGCGTACAGGAGGCCGAAGATCAGCAGGAGCGCCAGGGGGACCACGATCGCGAGCCGCTGGCTCCCCCGGATCAGGTGCTCGTACTGCCCCCCCCACTCGATGTGGTACCCCGGCGGAAGGGACGGCAGGACCTCCACCTCCAGGCGCGAGCGCGCCTCGGAGACGAACCCCGCCAGGTCCCTCCCGCGCACGTTCGCCTGCACGAGGATCCGGCGCTCGCCCCACTCCCGGTTCACCGCCGTCGGGCCGGTCGTGGACGACACCCTCGCCACCTGCCCCAGGAGGACCCTTTCCCCATGCGCGGAGACGATCGGGAGCATGGCGATGCGGTCGGGGTCCTGGCGGTACTCGTCCGGGAGACGGACCACGAGGGGGAAGCGGCGTTGCCCCTGGTGCACCTCGCCGACCTGCCGCCCCGCGACCGCGCCGACCGCATCGAGGACCTCCCCGGCGGTCAGGCCGTACCGCGCGATCTTCCCGTGGTCGAGCCGGACCTCCAGGACCGGCTGCCCGGTCACCTGCTCGACGGAGACGTCCGCAGAGCCGGGGACGGAGTTCAGGACCTCCTCGATCCTTTCCGCGGTCCCCTTCAGCACCTCGAAATCCGGGCCGAACAGCTTCACCCCGACGTCCAGACGGACGCCGGAGACCATCTCGTTCATCCGCATCTCGATCGGCTGGGAGAAGGCGTACCGCATCCCCGGCATCACGGCGAGCGCCTCGTCCATCCGTTCGATCAACTCCTCCTTCGTCCGCGCGCGTTTCCAGAGCGCCCGGTCGCGCAGCATGATGAACAGATCGGTCAGCTCGATCCCCATCGGGTCCGTGGCGACCTCGGCGGTCCCGGTGCGGCTCCAGACGGTCTTCACCTCGTCCGGGAACTCCGAGCGCAGGAGGGACTCGATCCGCATCCCGTACCGGGCCGACTCGTCGAGGGAAACCCCGGCGAGGCGGACCGTATTGATGACGATCGACCCCTCGTCGAGCTTCGGGACGAAGACCGCCCCCAGGCGCGATGCGAGGAGAGCACCGAGCGCGAGGAAGCAGACGGCGAACCCCAGGACAAACCGCTGGTGGGCGACCGCCCAGCGGAGGACCGGCGCGTACATCCACTTGGCTAGGCGGGCCAGGAACGGCTCCCGATGATTCGCCTTGCGCGACATCCCCAGCGACGCCAGGACCGGCATCAGGGTCATCGAGAGGACCATCGACACGACCAGGGCGAGGATCACCGTGAGCGCCATCGGGCGGAACAGCTTCCCCTCGACCCCCTCGAGGGTCAGGATCGGCAGGTACACGATCATGACGATCAGCTCCCCGAACAGCGTCGGCCGGCGGACCTCGATCGCGGCGTCCCGGACCACCTCGCGCATCGGGCGATTCCCGCTCGCGGCGAGATGCCGGACCACGTTCTCGACCATCACGACGGAGCTGTCGACGATCAGCCCGAAGTCGATCGCCCCGAGCGACATCAGGCTCCCGGCGATCCCGAACCGAAGCATCGCGTTGAAGGTGAAGAGCATCGAGAGCGGGATCGCCGCGGCGACGATCAGGGCGGGGCGCACCCCCCCGAGGAACAGGTAGAGGATGGAGATCACCAGGAGCGCCCCCTCGAAGAGGTTGGTCCGCACCGTGGCGAGAACCTCGTCGACCAGCACGCGGCGGTCGTACACCACCGACACGCGCGCCCCGGCGGGAAGCGACTTGCGAACCTCCTCCATGCGCGCGCGCAGGTGCCGCGTCACCTCGGCGGAGTTCTCCCCCATCTGAAGGAACGCGAGGCCGAGAACCACCTCGCCGGAGCCGCCCGCGGTCACGACGCCCCGCCGGATCTCGTGCCCCTCGACGACCTCGGCGACGTCGCCCACGCGCACGGAGGTCCCGTGGCCGGGCCGGACGGCGATCTGGCGGATCTCCTCGATCGACGAGGGGCGGGAGATCCCCTGCAGAAGGTGCTGCTCCCCCCCCTGGTCGATGCTCCCTCCTCCGACGTTGGCGTTGGCGCGATCGAGCGCCCCGGCCACCTCGTCCAGCGTCGTCCCGTACTGGGCGAGCCTCTCGGGACGCACGACGACGTGGAACTGCCCCTCGAACCCGCCCCAGGCGTTCACCTCCGAGATTCCGCGGACGGCCAGCATCTGCGGCCGCACGACCCAGTCGTGGAGGGTCCGCGCCTCGGTCAGGTCGCCGCCGCTCGCCGTGACGATGTAGTGGAAGATCTCCCCGAGCCCCGTGGCGATCGGCCCCATCCGCGGGCGCTCGATCCCCGCCGGGAGTTCCACCGCCTGGAGCCGCTCCAACACCTGCGCGCGCGCCTCCTGGATCGGCAACCCGTCCTGGAACGTCACGACCACCTGGGACAGGCCGAAGCGGGAGAGCGACCGGATCTGCTTCACGCGGGAGAGCCCCCCGAGGGCGAGCTCCACCGGGACGGTGATCTGCCTCTCGATCTCCTCGGGGGACAGCACCTCCGCCACCGTGTTGATCTGGACTTGCACGTCCGAGACGTCCGGGAAGGCGTCCAGGGGGAGCGCGCGCAGGGCGAGCCCCCCCGCGAGCGCCAGGAGCGCGGTGCCGGCGAGCACCACGAGGCGGTGCCGCAGCGCCAGGTCGATCAGGCGGCTCAACAGGTCCGTCGAGCCGGTCCGCACGGGACCGGTCATCGGGCGTCCTCGCATCACCCGGCGCCGATCGACCCCTTCAGGATCTCGGTCTTCAGAAGGAAGCTCCCGGTGGTCACCACGCGCTCCCCGCCGCGCAGCCCCTCGGACACCTCATGAAACCCGGCCCCCTCGAACCCGAGCCGGACCGCGCGCGTCTGGTACATCCCCGCCCCGGTCTCGACGAACACGACGTGGTGGCACCCCTCCCACTGCACCGATTCCTTGGGGACAACCAGCGCGCCGGGGGTCCTGCGGACCGAGATCGTCGCGCGCCCGAAGAGGTTCTCCCGCAGGACGCCTCCGGAGTTCTCGACCTCCAGCCGGACCGGGAGCGTGCGGGTGTCCGGGTCGACCCGCGCCGACACCCAGCCGACCGTTCCCCGGAACGGCCGGTCCGGGGACGCCTCCGCGACGAAGACCCCCTCCAGGCCGGGCCGCACGGCGCCGATCTGCCTCTCGAACAGGTCCACGAGCACCCAGACCTTCGACAGGTCGGTCAACATCATGACCGGATCGCCAAACTCGACCCGTTCCCCCACGGCGCCGCAACGCTCGACCACCGTGCCGGCGAACGGGGCCGCGACCGGAAGGAGCGTGGTCACCTCCCGCGTCCCCTCCAGACGCGTAATCCCCTCGTCGGCGAGCCCGAGATTCCGCAGACGCTCCCGGGCTCGCGCAAGCCCCGCCTGCGCGGCCTCGTTCTGCGCCTCGGCGGTCTGGAGCTCCCTCCGGCTGGTCGCGGAGCGCTCGGCGAGGAGCCGCTCCGCCTCGGCGTTGCGCCGCGCCAGATCCGCCCCCGCCTGGGCCTGAAGGAAATCGGATTGCGCCTCCCCGAACTCGATCGAATCGACGACGAACAGGACCTCCCCGGATGCGACGTCCGCCCCGAGGTCGCAGCGCACCTCCCGGAGGATCCCGCCGACGCGGCTGGAGATCCGCGCCGTGCGGCTTCCGTCGAACGCGACGCGGCCGTACGCCTCCACCGTCACGGAGAGCGACTCCATCGCGCGGACCTCCTGGGTCTCGATCCCGGCGGATCGCGCGACCTCGGGCGTGGCGAACCGGATCCGGGTCCTCGCCTTCAGGCAGCCGCCCCCCACGCCGTCCTCCGGCTCCGTCTCCTCGACCGAAGCGGGCGGGGGCGGGACCTCGCCGCCCGGACGACCTGTCGGTGTGTCGTCGGGGACCTGCGGCGTATGGACAAACCTCCACCAGATCGAGAACGCCAGGAACGACATCGACAAGACAACCGCCTTCGCCTTCCACCTCATGCGCACCTCCTCATTGCCGCTCCCAAGTACGCGCGGGACATCCCACGACCTCCTCCAGCCGGAGGAATGCCCTGCGATGCGCCACGCGCGCCTCCAGATCCCTCCGACGCGCCTCCAGGACGCGGTCCTGAACGATCAATAGGGAGGACGCATCGATCTTCCCCGCGCGGAGCGCCTCCTCGGTGAGCGCGATGTTCCGTTCCAGGCGGGGACGGACCTCCTCCTGGTGGAACCGGACGAGATCCCCCTGACGCTCGACGTCCGCGAGCGCCTCGGACAGGTCGGCCCGGACCTCGGCGATGCGCGAGGTGAATTCGGCGCGCAGACGGTCCCTCTGTACGAACCGCTCGGCGATCTGACCGCGGTTGCGGTTCCAGACGGGGATCTCCACCCCCACGCCGAATCCGAATCCGTCCTCCCCCTCCTCGCGACCGAAGGCGGGACCGAGACGCAACCGGGGGAACTGCCCGCGGATCGCCAACTCGATGTCACGCTCGGCCTGCTCGTAGGCGAGTCGGGCGGCGGCCAGATCGCTGCGCCTCTCCACCGCGATCTCCTCCAACCGGGAGGGATCGCCCCCGACGCCGGGAACCTCCCACGGATCGGCACCCGGGACGATCGGACAGGCAGCCCGGGGCCCCAGGCCGAGCAGGCGGTTGAGGCGCTGTTGCGCAAGCCCCTCTTCCCTCTCGATCGACCGCCATTCCATCCTCTGGCCGGCGGCGGAAAGGGCGGCCTCGTTCACCTCCAGGGGCGAGGCCGTGCCGGCCTCCTCCCTCGCCTCCAGGATCGACAGGACCCGCTCGCGCAGGGCCAGATCCTCCCCGGCGAGCCGGACCGACTCGCGGGCGGCCAGGACGTCCGTGAAGGCGCCGCGCACCTCATGCGCTAGGCGCCACTCCTGGGCGGCGATCTCCAGGTCGACCTCCTCGATCCGTAAGCCAGCCTTCCCGCGCCGCAGGGAGCGCTCTCCGGGTGCCGACAGGACCTGGAGGAGCGATGCTTCCCACGCCGCGCCGTCGGACCGGTCGACCCAGGAGGCGTCGATCTCCGGATCGGGATAGAGCCCCGCCGCCAGGAGCTGCGCGTCGGCGACGCCCCTCCCGGAGCGAAACGCGCGCAGGGACGGGTTGAGGACCAGGGCGACCGAGACCGCCTCGTCCTCGGTCAGGCCGTCGCGCGGGTCCCAGGCCGGGGACTCCAGCGTGACCGCCCGAAGATCCTCCAGGACCGCCAGCGCATCCAGGGGGACCGGCGTGTACCGGACGCAGCCGACGAGCGCGAGCACCGCGGGTGCGAGCACCGCGGGTGCGAGCAAAAACCGGAAACTCTCACGATCCATCCCCCCCCCTCTCGCTCGACGTCCCGGAGTGGACGCGAAGCGGGCCCCCCGCTCCGCGAGCGTCCGGCCTGTACATCCCGAGAGAGGACTAGATCTGCAGGTGGAGCGGGGGACCGCTCGCGCCGAGCGGATCGACGAAGACCGGGGGGATGCCGACGGGTCGCAGGACCGTTTCCGGAACGACCGGGACCGGCAAGGAGACCCCGACCGACCCGGGGCAGGCGCCCGCCCCGGGGAAGGGAATGAACGGATATTCCAAATCCACGCAATTCTCGCGGGCGACGTACTGTTGGATGCGCGCCTGGCCCCCCTCCGGCGCGCCGGGGGCATGGCGGCAGCAGGGCGATCCGATCCACTCCAATCGCGCGGTCCCGTCCGGCCCCGGCATGCAGCAGAACTGCAGCAGCACGCCGGCGACCGCGTTCGCGGCGACGCCGAGACACAGGATCGTGGCGATCAGGCCCCGCACGGGACCAGCGTACCACCGGGGGCTGCGGAGTCAAAACTTGAACTCCGCTCAGATGGTCCGGAGCGATGGTGTATCCTCCGTACGCACGTGGAGCCCCCGGCCCTGTCGACCGCGGTGTTCCGCCCCGCACGGCGGGCGCTGGTCCTCGGGGCGCTCGGGATCGTCCCGCCGCTCGGGCTCCTCGCGCTCCTCCTCGGCCGTTCGGCGCGGAAGTCGTCCCCTCCCGCGGCGCGCGCCGAAGCGACGACCGCGGTCGTCCTGGGAGGGATCTTCACGACCTTGCACCTGGCTCTCGCCTGGCCCGCGTGGACCCGGGCGCGCGACTGGCTCGACCGGCGCGACCTCGCCCCGTGCCTGTCGCACGCCGAGTCGGTCCGTCAGGCGATCCTCCTGTACCGGACGATCCACGACCACGCCCCCGCGACGCTCGACGAGCTCCTGGCGGGGGGGGACGGGATCCCGGAGGAGAACCTCCGATGCCCCTCCGCGGACTCCGCCGACGCCCCTCCCCACTACCGGATCGTCCCGGAGGATCTCGACGGCGCGGACGGGATCCTCGCCTGCGAGACGCGCTCGCGTCACAGGCGGGGGCGCGTCGTCGTCCGCCGGGGAGGCGTCTCCTGCATGCCAGAGAGGGAGTTCACGGCGATCGAACCGCTCCTCGACCCCGCCCGGAGGCTCGAGCGAGGCCGGATGAAGGAGGAGGCGGGGGACTTCCCGGGAGCGGTCCGCGAGTACGGCGCGGCGGCGCGCCTGGCCCCCCAGGACCCCGAGGGGCACCTCGCCAAGGGGCGCCTGTTCCTGCGTCAGGGGGACGTCGAGGGCGCGGCACAGACCTACGACTTTCTCCTCTTGATCGCGCCGGACGAACCCCGCGCCCGGGCCGGGCTCGGATTCGTGCGGCTGGCGCAGGGGGACGTCTGGGGGGCGCAGACGGAGTTCCAGGTCGCCCTCTCCTCGACCAAGCCCCCCGCCGAGACGCACCTGGGGCTCGCGCGGGTGTCCGTGATGACCGCAGATCCGGCAGCCGCCGCCCTGTCGTACGCGCGTTTCCTCGAGGCGGCGGGCGTTGGCCATCCCGATCTCGACGCCGCGCGCGAGGAATTCCTCGCCCTCGGCTCGACCCTCTTCGCGTGGAAGGCTCGTGCGGAATCCGACGCAGGCCAGGCCGCCGAGGGGCTCGCGCAGATGGGGCAGTACGCGGTGGCGCAGGCACTCGCGGTCCCGGAGAGGGATCCGGCGCGGATCGACGGACTCCTCAACGGGATGCGGCTGCTGCGGGAGATCCGGGAGCGGAACCCGCGATCGACCGGCATCGCGGGGACCCATCTTGCGGCCTGCCGCGACATCGTCTGGAGTAGGGGGGTCCCTCCGGAAATCCGCCGCGCAGCGATCGACGACGGCCTCCGGCTCCTTCACTTCCTATCCGGATGGGAACAGGCCCCCGCCACCCACCGCTCGGGAGCCCTGCTGTTCTTCCTGGCCAAGGCGTACCCTCTCGCCTCGCGGAGCCTCGACCGCGCCGGCCTCCTCAGCTGGGACGCCACGGAGTCCGACCGCGAGATCGACGGCGCCCTGCGGACGACCCTCGCGAACCTCGGCCTGGATTCGTTCGTGGAGGGGGAGCCGGAACGGCTCGCCACGGAGGTCCTCCTGACCCCCTACCGGCTCGACCGGCAGGTGGACGCGACGCTCCAGAAGTTCGAGACGGTCTGGATCGCCACCGCGCGCGAGGAGGGTCTGCGCCTCGTCTGCGCGCTCGTCTCCCAGCCGGAGGGGGACGGGCGGCGGCACGACCTGTACGCCTACGACCTCGGCCAGGAGACGATCCTGGAGTCGTACGGCGCCCATCCCCCCGCCCCGGAGGCGGTCCAGGCGCGCGTCCGCGAGCATGCCGCCGCGCTCCTGCGCGAGCGTCCGTACGCTTTCGGGAGGCACGGCGCGGCGCTCGAGGAGGCCAGCGAGGCGCTCCGCCAGGCAGGCCTCTGCCTGGACGAAATGGAGAGGGGATATTGATGGAACACGGAGGCTTCCGCACGCGTCGCAAGGGTGTGGTACTCGTCGGAATCCAGGAGGTAGGGCGGACTTTATGTCCGCCCGGATGTGCGGGCGCGGATCAACCGCGCCCTACCGTTGTCAACGAATCCGAACGCCGCGGATTTCAACGGAGCAGGACTGTGATAAGAAAAGGGGAGGTCACAATGAAGCGACTCGTCGCAGCCTTGCCGCTGGTCCTTGCCGCCACGCTCGTCGTCGCCGACCCGCCCGCCGGAGGGTCGGGCGGGGTCGTCCCCCCGGAGGCGAAGCCGAAGATCGACGAGGGGAACCGCGCCTCGACGCAGATCGAGGAGAAAAAGACCGCAGTCGATCAGGTCCTCCACCAGGCCTCGCAGTCGATGTCCCGGGACGACTTCACGCGCAACGTGCAGGAGTGGAAGGACGAGGGGCTGATCACGCCGCAGCAGGCCGAGCGCGCGGTCCAGGAGGACCTCTCCCGCCGCGCGGAGGACGCCCGGCGCCGCCTGATGGAGGACCGCGTCCCGTCTGGCGACCCACAGGGGGAGGCGTGGCGGCAGCTGAACCAGATCGCCGGCGAACTCGGGGTGCCGCGCGGGGCGGACCTGGAGATCGAGGGGACCAAC
>JACQRN010000238.1 GCA_016206515.1 Planctomycetota bacterium
TGGCCGGGGCCGATCCCGACGAGGAAGATCTTTCCTCCCCCTCCCATCCGGGAGGAGAAGGAAAGGGCAACAGAGGAAACGGGACCGGATTCCTCGACAGGCGCTGGGATCTTCACGACCATCGTCGACATGTACGGGACGTCGCGGCCGCGCAGGGTCCGGACATCGCGGACGACCTCTTCCCCTTCTTGCCCCGCGCGGATCACGCAGCGAGCGTGATCCAGGAGCCCCCGGCGATCGAGATGCGCCAGGACGTTCCGGATCGACCGGGAGAGTTTCATGAGGATGACGGTCCCCCCCATGGACAGGGCGCGCACGAGCGAGTCGTCGATCTCCGAATCGGGGACGATCGTCACGTTGTCGTTCCCCATGGCGAGAGGCTCGCCCAGGAGCGACGCGCAGGCGCTCGGCGAGGATACGCCGGGCGTCACCTCGATCCGGACCGAAGGGTCGAGGGCGACGACCTCGCGCGCGACGTACGCCCCCGTCCCGTAGAGCGAAGCGTCCCCCAGGACGAGCATGGAGACCCTCCGCCCCGCGCGCAGTCGTTCGAGCACCTTCTCCGCGGCCGCCTTCCATCCCTCTTCGAGAACGGTCACGTCGTACGTCATCGGCAGATCCAGACGGAGCACCTCCGCGCCGGCGGGGACATACGACGAGGCGGCCTTCAAGGCGAGCGATCCCCCCGGGCCGGTCGCCTCCTCGCCGCGCGGGGCGGGGACGGCGACCACGTCCGAGGCGCGGATCCTCTCGACCGCCTCGACGGTAAGCCACCCGGGGCGGCCGGGCCCCACGCTGACGATCCGGAGGATCATCTCCATCCCCTACTCCACGCCATCCGCGATCGTCAGGGTCACCGGGAGGGCGCGATCCCCCGTAACCAGGAGGACAGGGATCTCACCCACCAGAGCGTCCCGGGGGATTTCCACGACAAGATCCACGCGTCCCCCCTCCCCGGGCTCCAGGGCGACCGTCCGCGAACGCACCCTCGACAGCCAACGGGGAAGCTCGCACCCTTCCGGCGCGCGCAGGCGGACCTGCCCGCGCCACGCCCGGGCACCTGGATTGAACACCCGCAGGGATACCGTTCGCTCCGTGCCGCACGTGAGCGCCCTCGACCCCGCAGGCCAATGCGCAACGGCGTCCCCCCCTTCCTCGGCGAGGATGCACATCCCCCCCATCTTCTCAACGGGCCGCGCCTCGCCGTTCACCTTCAGCGTCCCGGCCCGCGGCCCCCAGACGAGCACCTGTCCGTACCCCTGGCCGATGTCGATGTCGAGCGCATCCCCCTCGTAGCGCGCCTCGAACCGATCCAGAGGCCACTCCCCGCTGACGTACACCTCCCCATCGTTCTCGATCCGCATGTCGTTCACCGCAACGACGCGCTTCACCTCGCCGTTCACGCGCCCGACGAACGCACGTTGCCCCTCCCACGGGTTGACGCGCCAGGCATCTAGGAACCCTTCGCCGCCAACTTCGAGCCAGCCGGATGGGGTCTCCCGAAACAAGAGGATGCGGGGAACGTTGTCGAACAACTCCGAGATCGATGCAAGCCTCATGTGGGAACCGGAGCAGCGACACGTGATGGACCCCTCCGGGTGAAGGAGGATCTCGGCCTCCGACGCACACACCGTTCGCAGTTGGACACCGACTTCTTCCGGATAACAGTAGAACGCCTCCCATCCCGCACGCGCATAGCCACGCCGTTCCACATCGGAATCTTCACCTGCACGACCGGTCGGCTCGCCGGACTCCCACGCGATACCCGCGAAGTGAGGAACCCCCTCCCCGGCCCACTGCGCCACGTAGAGACGCTCCGTATCGGATCGCCCCTCGTCCACATGCAACACGTACCGGAAGCCCGATGAGCCCGACGAGATGAAGGACGATTGCGAAATATGAATGCCCCCGGCGTACTCCGTGGTCATCTCCGCGCAGTTCGCCGAGACCTCGTGAAAACGTGTGCGAACGATCCGAAGGGATCTGAAATCCTTTGCCAGCAACCCCGGGAAGGGCGCGCAAAACGGACCCGAGACCCTGATCCTCGGAGCCTGCGTTTGCTCTAAATGTCGACCTAACTCTGCAAAGAACCGCATGATGGAATCCAAATCCTCCGCAAACGCCGGGGAGACCATCAACAGGACCCCGACAACCCACGCACCGCGGACCCTCATGCCCCCCCCTTCCTCGCCGCCAGAACATACACTGGGTTGAGCGCCTCGAACCGCGTCAGCCCCACCGCCGCGATCTCCACGCCGCGCGAGGCCTGGACGAGGGTCACGGCGGGACGCAGACCGGCCTTTCGGAAGAAGGCGGTCGCACCGGCCAGGGTCTCAAGGGTTGCTGCATTCAACACCAGCCGCCCGCCAGGCTTCAGGCGCGCGAGGCAAGTTCCCAGAAGGGCGTCGAGCTCCCCCCCCGAGCCGCCGACGAAGACGGCATCGGGGTCGGGCCATAGCCCAAGCCCTTCCTCGGGCGCCCGGCCGCAGACGGCCGTCACGTTCGCCACGCCGAAGCGCGAGAGGTTCGACGCGATCAGGTCGAAGTCGGGACGGTTCTTCTCGATGGCGAATACCTTCCCGCGCGGGGCCAGGCGCGCGCACTCGATGGCGACCGCGCCCGAGCCCGCGCCGACGTCCCAGACCGTGTCGGAGGGGCGCAACCGCATCGCGGCGAGGCTTACGAGACGGACCTCGAGCTTCGTGATGAGCGCCTTGTCCGGCGAGCGGTAGACGAACCGGTCGTCCGGAATCCCGACGGCGCCGAGGGACGCCGGATCGATCGGGGACGCCTCCTTCGGGGCGCCGGACTCCTCCCTGCGCAGGATCACGACGTTGAGCGGCCCCGCCTCGGCTTGGACCGCCTCGGCAAGCGCCATCTCCCGCACCTTCTCGTCCGATCCACCGAGGTTCTCGCAGACGACCATCCGGTAGTCGCGGGCCCCGGAGTCGAGGCAGGCGCGTGCGATCGCCCCGGGCGTGTTCGTCCCGTCCGTGAAGACGCCGATCGCGTCGCGCGTCCCGAGGACGGCCGTCAGATTCTCCATCGGGCGGCCGTGCAGGGAGACGAGCGCGGCGTCCTGCCACGCCACGCGCGCGCGGGCGAACGCCAGCTGCATCGCGCTGACGTTCGGGAGGATCCGCACCGCGTCGCGCCCCAGTTTCCTCGCCAGGTACGCGCCGATCCCGTAGAAGAGGGGATCCCCCGAGGCGAGGACCGCTACGCTCCCGCGCCGTCGAGCCGCGTCGATCGCGCCGGCCGCCTCGGCCATCTTGTCCTTGAGCACGATCCTCTCCCCGTGGAACTCCGGGAAGAACGCCAGGTGCCTCTCGCCGCCGGCCAGGACATCCGCACCGCGGACCACCCCGAGCGCCTCCTCGGAGAGGGACGAGCGCCCCGCGTCGCCGATCCCGACGACGACGACCTCGCGCGGGGCGCCGGCGCCCGCCGTGCTCACGACACGTCCTCCGCGCGGCCAAGCACCTTCCCGTCGAAATCGGTCAGGACGCACGCCACCACAAGGGAGCCCTTCACATGCTTGCGACAGTTACCGGCGACCAGGCCAGCGAGCCGTTCGAAGAACCCCACCACCCCGTCTCGCTGCACGATCTCCTGGACGTGCCGTGCGGTGTTGCCGGAGCGGATGGAGACGAGGGTCGCCTCGCTCGCCCCGCAGTCGCGCGCCACCCCGGCAAGAAACTCCATATCCACCTCCGACCCGGCCGCGTGGGTCTGCATCCGCCCCGCGGCGATCTTGGACATCTTCCCCGCCATTCCGCACACCGTCACGCGCGAGATTCCGCGTTTGGCGCAGTGGGCTATCGTGAACCCGACGAAGTCCCCCATCTGAACGAACGCCTCCTCGGGAAGGGCCGGAAGGAGCGCCTGCGCGAACTTCTCGCTGCGGCCTCCGGTGGTGACGACCACATGCTTGCCTCCGCGCGCGACCGACACGTCGATCCCCTGCGCGATCGAGGCGCGGTAGGCGGATGTCGAGAACGGCTTCACGATCCCGGACGTCCCGAGGATCGAGATCCCCCCGAGGATTCCGAGCCGGTCGTTGAGCGTCTTCTTCGCCATCTCCTCGCCGCCGGGGACCGAGATCGTCACGCGCACGCCGCGCTCTTCAACCCCCGCCTCGCGGAACGCCTCGGCGACCGACCCGCCGATCATCTTCCGGGGGACCGGATTGATCGCGGGAGCGCCCACCGGAAGCCCCAGCCCCTCCTTCGTGATCCGCCCCACGCCCGCGCCGCCCGCCAACTCCACCCCGTCCCCCTCGAACCGGACGGTCGCGGTCAGCTCCGCGCCGTGCGTGCAGTCCGGATCGTCCCCGGCGTCCTTCACCACCGAACAGACCGCCTCGTCCGCGCCGATGTCGCACCGCTTCACGGCGAA
>JACQRN010000233.1 GCA_016206515.1 Planctomycetota bacterium
CGTGCTCGCGGCCGGGCTCCTCCTCGGATGGTTGGGTAGGCTGGTCTTGGGGCGTCGCACGAAGACGGCTGCGTAGCCCTGGTCGTCCGCCTTGGATCCAAGGTTCGCCAAGAAGACCCTTAACCAACATTGATCATCGGATCGGATGTTCCGAGAGTCGGAGAGCGGACAGGGCGTCAACCGGCCCACGAGCCGAGAGCCCGCGCACTCTCTACCCCGCATGCCTGCCCGGACCCGCCCCGTCGGTGGCCCGAAGCCCGCGCTACCTCGACGCTTCGGGCAACCTGCGGGCCGGACCGGGGCGGAACCGGCGTCAACCGGCGGGCGGCGCCGGTTTCGCTCGATGGATTTGGCTCCCCGGGTAGGACTCGAACCTACAACAACCCGGTTAACAGCCGGGTGCTCTACCATTGAGCTACCGGGGAGTGGCGCTCGCGCTCGGGGGAGGATTATACGCCGCTTCGCGGGGGTTGTCCCTCATCCTGCCAGCCCCCGCGGGATCGTGCGGCCGAGCCAGACGGCGGCGAGGCCGAGGAGGAGGTCGGCGGAGATGTTGAGAGCGGCCGGGCCGAAGCCGCGGTCGCGCAGGAGGGAGAGCGTCTCCGCGCCGAACGCCGAGAAGGTCGTGAAGCCGCCGAGGATCCCGGTCACGAGAAAGAGGCGCGCGCCGGGCCCGACCGAGGCGCGGTCATCCGCGTAGTGCAGGACGAACCCGATCGCGAGACACCCCAGGACGTTCACGGCGAGCGTCCCGTACGGGAACGCCTCCCCCAACCTCCGGTGGATCGCGGCGCCGAGGACGTAGCGCGCGGCGGCGCCGAGGAACCCCCCGAGACCGACGATCAGGACGGCGGGCATCAAGCGGATCCTACCTGCTTCCGGGCGGCCGCTCTTCCGTACAATCACGGCATGCCGGGCGTCTTCAGCAGGATCATCGCCGGGGAGTTGCCGGCCCGCTTCGTCTGGCAGGACCCCGTCTGCGTCGCGTTCCTGTCGACCTCCCCCCTGAAGCCGGGCCATACGCTGGTCGTTCCTCGCAAGGAGGTCGACGACTGGCTCGACCTGGACGACGCGACCCGCTCCCATCTGTTCACCGTCGCCCGCACGCTGGGGCTCGCGATCCGCCGCGCCTTCAAGCCCCTGAAGGTCGGCGTGATGATCGCCGGGCTCGAGGTGCGGCACGTCCATATCCACCTCGTCCCGATCGACGCGGTCGGGGATCTCGACTTCGCGAAGCAGGATCGGAACCCATCCCCGGCCGCGCTCGACGCCGCGGCGGAGTCGATCCGGCGCGCACTGGCATAGGTCCGGCGCGATGTACAATCCCTTCATGGGACATCATGCGACCGGTCGGCTCGCGGGCGCCGCGGCGCTGCTTGTGCCCCCAACGTGAACGGGGGACGCATGGGAATGCCGACTGCGAGGACGGCGCTTGTCCTTCTGACCGCGTGCCTCGCGATGTGCGAGCGGGTCACCGCACAGGAGGCATGGGAAACGAGGTACGCGCAACGCGCGGAGGGCTTGGCCCCCGACGATACCCGCGGGCACTACGCCCTCGCCCGGTGGTGCGAGCAGTGCAGGCGCCCCGAGGAGGCGGCGCGCCACTACCGGATGGTGCTCGCCGCCGAGCCCGGCCACGCGCGGGCTCGGCAGTGCCTGGAGGCTTTGGGGGCCTCCCCCGGGGGGGCTCCCGCGGGAGGTCCGGGCGGGACGGGGATCCCGGGGACCCCTGGGCGGCACGACCTGACGCTGGAGGGATTCCAGGGGCGCAACGGGCCGGCACGATACACGCTGTGGATCCCGGAGGCGTCCGCACGGGGCCAACCGCTGCCCCTGGCGATCGTCGCGTCCTACCTGGCCCAATCGGGCGGGGATCCGGAGAAGGTGCTGTCGGAGTGGACGGGGTTCGAGGGGTACGTCGCCGTCGTGCTGGACTCGGGATCCGACTACCCGGGGTTCATGACCCGGCTGGCCGAGACGCTCGTCGCCGACGGCCATGTGGACCGGCAGTCGATCCTCATCACGGACTGGAGGTCGGGGCACCAGGTCCCGATCCTCGTCGGGCGCCGACCGGACCTCTTCCGCTACGGATACAGCGATTCAACCTGGGGCGGCACGCCGTTTCCGCAGGTTCCCACCCCGACGTCCGAACAGCGCGGGATCCTTCGCGATGCGCACGTGTACATGAAGCTCACGGGGGAGGGGTACAAGCCGCAGGACCGCGGCTACGACGACGCGGACGCGTCCGAGGTCCGCGCCTACTGGGAGGCGCTCGGCGTACGGGACGTGGTGATCGAGCGGTATCCCGCGGCATCGAACCCATCCGAACAGCCCGACTACTCCTGCATCATGGGAGGAGGGCCGGGGGCGAGGGTCCGGCAGTGGTTCGAGGAGAAGATGCGCATGGAGCCCCGGCGGCTCGCCCTCACCACGGAATGCGCACGCCGCGAGGCCGCGGTGCCCGCGGGGGATGTGCGGGCGCTGATCCGGTTCGGGAACTGGTGCGAGGCGCAGGGGCTGACCAACAAGGCGATCGAGGTCTACCGTAAAATCCTCGATATCGATCCCTCGCGCACACCGATCCGTCGCGCCTTGGAACGGCTGACGGAAGGTTCCTAAGCGAACGCCGCGTGAAGGCCCGCCGCATCCTCGACCTGCAGGGGTCCAACCTCTGGGAGGGGGACCCCCCCTTCCTCATTCCCCTGCCCTACGCATCCACGAAGACTTCGAAGCTGCGACGAGTGCTTCGACACGAAAGTCCTGGCGTGTCGCGCCAGGACTTTCGGCTCAGAGCCCGAGAAAGAATCCCCCAGTTGGCGATGACAACGCTGTCTTGGGCTCTCCGCCCCCGCCGCGGACCGCCCACCGGCACACGGTGCTCGGCTCGGATCGCCAGGTCGCTCGCCGCGTCGCTCCGGCC
>JACQRN010000234.1 GCA_016206515.1 Planctomycetota bacterium
ACCCAGATGCGGCCGTCGTTGCGCAGCGACTCGGACATCAGCGTCAGCTTGCTCTGATGCTCGCCGGAAACCGGGATGCACGTCGGGTGGATCTGGGTGAAGCAGGCATTGCCGAAGGCGGCGCCTTTTTTGTACGCGCGCCAGATGGCCGTGGCATTGCATCCCTTGGCGTAGGTGGCCAGATAGAAGACGGTCCCGTAACCGCCGGTAGCCAGCACCACTGCGTCGCCGACGTGCGCTTCGATCTCCCCGGTCACCATGTCGCGCACGATGATGCCCCGCGCGCGCCCCTCCACCAACACCAGCTCCAGCATCTCGTGCCGCGAGAACATGCTCACCTGCTCCAGGCCGATCTGCCGCTCCAGAGCCTGGTAGGCGCCGAGCAGGAGTTGCTGCCCCGTCTGCCCGCGCGCGTAGAAGGTGCGCGACACCTGCGCGCCGCCGAAGGAGCGGTTGTCGAGCATCCCGCCGTACTCGCGCGCGAACGGGACCCCTTGCGCGACGCACTGGTCGATGATCGACGTGCTGATCTCGGCGAGGCGGTGGACGTTCGCCTCGCGCGCGCGGAAGTCGCCCCCCTTCACCGTGTCGTAGAACAGGCGGTGCACGGAGTCGCCGTCGTTGCGGTAGTTCTTCGCGGCGTTGATCCCGCCCTGCGCGGCGATCGAGTGGGCGCGGCGGGGGGAGTCCTGGTAGCAGAAGGAGGTCACGTTGTAGCCGAGCTCCGCGAGCGTCGCGGCGGCCGACGCCCCCGCGAGCCCCGTTCCCACGACGAGCACCGTGTACTTGCGCTTGTTCGCCGGGTTGACGAGCTTCATCTCGAAGCGGCACCGCTCCCACTTCGACTCGATCGGGCCCTCCGGGACGCGCGCGTCGAGCTTCACCGGATCACCCCCGCCAGGACCGCCACCGGGACCGAGGCGAAGCCGGCGGTGATCGCCGCCGCGATCGCCACGCCGCCTGCGCGCAGGGCCTTGTCATATCGTGGATGGTTCGCGCCGACCGTCTGGAAGACGCTCCAGATCCCGTGGGAGAGGTGGAGCCCGAGCGCCAGCATCGCGACCACATAGAAGAGGGCGACCGGCTTCTGCCGGAACCCGGTCACGACGTTGTCGTACACCTCGTGCGGCCGGAAGTCGGGGTGCACGGTCCCGAGCGTGAAGTGCAGGATGTGATAGATCACGAAGAAAAGGATCACCGGGCCGGTCACCGCCATCGTCCGCGCCCCGAGCGTCGTCCCGCGCCGGACCTTCGCATCGTACCCCACCGGCCGCGCCGCGCGGGAGGTCTCCAACAGCCGCACCCACGCGCCGATGTGAACCAGAACGCTGAACAGGAGCGCCCCCCGCGTCCCCCACAGAAGCGTCGGCGACTCGCGCAGGAACTTCGCGTAGGCGTCCAGGGGCTCGCGTCCCGCGAACGCCAGAAGGTTCCCCGCGACATGCCCCGCGAGGAATCCCAACATGATCATCCCCGTCACCGCCATCAGCACCTTCCGGCCGATCGACGAGCGCAGGAAGGGAGCCTCTCCCGGCATGGGTGGACCACGGTATCGACGACGCGTACCGGCGGTCAACGGTGGATGAATCGTGACGCCGCCCCGTTTTTCTGCTACGCAGACGTCATGCAAGTCACCGGCGCGGCCGTGGAGGAACCCCTGACCGGGCGGGCGTTCCTGGCGCGGTTGCGGCGGGAGGTGGCCTCGCACCCCGGGGTGGGGCATTCGCTCCTGGGGCGGATGGCGATGGACCCCCGGAGCCGCGAGGACTTCCGCGTTCTGGGGGAGCAGCACTACCCGCTCGTGTCGGTCTTCACTCGGTACCTGGAACTGCTTCTCCTGCGCGCGCCGGACGCGGAGGCGAAGTGCTGGATCGCGAAGGTGCTCGTCGACGAGTACGGCGAGCGGTCCGAGGGGGAGGACCACGCCTCGCACTACCGGCGGTTCCTGCGCTCGGCGGGGGTGCCGGACGGGGCGGAGAGGACGACGCCGATCCACCCGGCGGGGGTCGAGTTCATCGAGGGTCACCTGAAGATCGTCACGGAGGAGCCGTTCCTCGTCGGGCTCGGGGCGGTCGGGCCGGGGCACGAGTGGGCGATCCCGGCGATGTTCGATTGGGTCCTGAAGGGGCTTCGCGCGGCGGGGTTCGCAGACGCCCAGATCGGCTACTTCCTCCTTCACGTCGAGCAGGACAAGGACCACGGCGCCTGGCTGGAGGAGTCGCTCGCGGTGTTCGCGACGACGCGCGAGGCGTGCGCTCTGATCCGCCGCGGCGCGCTCGCGTCGCTCGCCCTGCGCGAGCAGTTCTGGTGGGGGGTCGCCGACAAGCTCCACGCGCGGCGGATGCGGGAACGGACGGGGCTCATCCCCAGCACGGCGGGGAGCGAGGAAACCCAGGTCACACTGGACACGCTTTTGCCGCGGATCGCGCCGAGAATCGAGTTTGGCCCTTCGGGCTTGGAAACCAATCGCCCGGCGCGTTGAAGGGCGCCACCGGGGGCCGCCCTACGGCGCTGGTGCTCGGCTCGGATTGCCAGGTCGCTCGCCGTGTCGCTCCGGCCCATGCTCGATCAATCCGGCTGAAATTCGAGGGCTGGGGAGAGATCCATCGGGCGTGGGGGCCTCCGCTCCTTGCGAGCTCCCGGCAATCCGGCCTGCGCGCCAACGCGCCTACGGGCGGCCCCCGGTGGCGCCTCGCAGCCGTGGAGGGTCAAACATTAAGATGGGCGCATGGCGGCGACATCCGTCCACTGCGCCTTCGACGCTGTCTTCCTCGCCGCGTTCGGCGGGCCGACCCCCGGGTGCTGCAAGCAGGCCGAGCCGTGCCCGGGAGAGGCGCGGTGCTTCGTCGAGGACGTCCTGGGGCGCAACCCGGCACGCGCCGCGCGCGTCGAGGAGGTCACGGCGCACTACGCCCACCTGGGCGGATTCTCCCCGTTCAACCGGCATACGGACGGTCAGGTCGCGGCGCTCGGCGCGGCGCTCCGGGAGAGGGGGATCGACGTCCCCGTGCGCGCGGGGTACCGGCACTGGCGGCCGTACATCCGCGACGGGATCGCGGCCCTGGCCTCCGAGGGGGCGCGGCGGGTGTTGGCGGTCGTCCTCGCCCCGCACCAGTCGAGCATCTCGTGGGACTGGTACCTGAAGGTCGTCGCGGAGTCGCTCGACCCGCTGGGGAAAAAGGCGCCCGAGGTCGCCTATCTCGATCCGTGGTGGGCGCAGGAGGGGTTCGTGGAGGCGTGCGCGGGGCGCGTGAGAGAGGCGCTCGCAGGATGGCCCGCTGCGCGTTCCGAGAAGGCGGAGCTGATCTTCACGGCGCACGCCATTCCCTCGGCGATCGCGCGGACCTCTCCATATGAAAGGCAGTTCCGCGAGACCTCCGAGGCGGTCGCGCGGCGGCTCGCTCGGCCCTTCTCCGTCGCCTACCAGAGCGGCCCCGACGAGCCGACGATCCCGTGGACCGGGCCGGACATCTGCGACGTGATGCGCGAGCGGGCGCGGCCGGGGCGCGATTTCGTCCTCGCGCCGGTCGGCTTCCTCGTCGACAACGTCGAGATCCTCTACGACCTCGACGTCGCCGCGCGGCGGGAGGCCGAGTCGCGCGGGGCGGGTTTCGTCCGCGCCGGGGCGGTCGGTACGCACCCGGCGTTCATCGGGATGTTGGCGGATCGGATCGCGGCGCGGGCGTAGGCACCTCCCCTTCCTCGGGGTCCGCGCACCGCCGCAAATCAGCGTGGACGAGCGTCGCGCCGATCACCCCTACGGGGAGGAGGAACAGGTTGACGAGCGGGATCAGGAGGATGACGAACACCACCGCGCCGAAGGCGAGCGTCATCCGCCGGTTCGCCAGGACGTATGCGATGCGCTGGCGGATCCCGAGAGGCGCCGGGTCCGTGTCGAGAGGGAAGTCGAAGTAATTCAGCGAGATCCAGAAGATCGTGAACAGGCTCGACAGGGCGAACTGCGCGATGGCCCCCGCGACGGGGATCAGGTGGAGAGGGAGCAGGAGCGCATGCACGCCGAGGAAGATCGCCGTCTTGAGGGTCTGGCCGATGACGGGGTTGAGGAGGTCCGCGCGCCACCCCGACGCCGGGCGCGGCGCCGCCGCGTCGTAGAGCCGTCGCACCCGCATCGCCATACGCGTGTAGACCGGCGCGGCGAGGATCTGCCCGAACAGGAACCCCCCGAGGCCGCACGCGGCGATCCCGAGCACCCCCAGCAGCGCCGCGAAGACGGCGTAGAGGGGCTTCAGCCACGCGCTCTCCGGCGCCTTCCAGATGAGATCGCGGATCGCGCCGAAGTGCTCATACGCCAGCACGCCCAGCCCCGCCGCGGCCAGAAGCGTCAGCATCCACGGCAGGAGGAGATACGGAACGAGGCTCGGATGGGATTTCAGGAACCGCGCGCCGCGAAGGACCGCGCTGGCGCCGGCGGCAAACCCCTGCGGGGCGGAGGGGAGAGGCGGCTGCACACGCTAAGACTACGCGATCCGGCGGGGGGCACGAACGATGTGTGGCCTGGCGGAGGCTCGTGAAGAATGATATGGTTACCCATATGAAGACAACCATAGATATTTCAGACGCTCTGCTGCGGGAGGCTAAGCGCCAGGCGCGCAGCGAGAATCGGACCCTCAAGGATCTGATGGAGGAGGCGCTCCGGAAGCGTCTCGCCGGCGACGCGAAGGGGGGGCCGTTCCGGCTCCGGCGGCACGCTATGAGGGGGAAGGGTCTGCGCCCAGGGATCCCCGAGGGGAATTGGGCGGCGATCCGCGACCTGCTCTACGGAACCGGTTGACGTCGCGTGATCGCCGTCGACACGAACATCCTCGTCTATGCCCATCGGGAGGATGCGCGTTGGCACCGGGCTGCGGACCGGGTCGTGGCGGCCCTGGCGGAGGGGAAGTCCCCCTGGGCGATCCCCTGGCCGTGCCTGTGGGAGTTCGTCGCGATCACGACCCACCCGCGCATCTACGACCCGCCGACCCCGCTCAAGGATGCGCTCACACAGATCCGCTGCTGGCAGGCGTCCCCTTCGCTCGTCCTCCTGGCGGAGGACGGTGATTTCGGCGGCACCCTCGAATCCCTGCTCCTCCCGGCCCAGTTGCAGGGAGGGGCTGTGCATGACGGGCGGGTCGCGGCGCTCTGTCTCCATCACGGCGTCTCGCGTCTCCTCTCCGCGGATCGCGATTTCGGCCGTTTCCCCCGCCTGGAGGTGGTGAACCCGTTGATCTCGCGATAGGGGACGGGTCCCGCAGTCCTACAATGGATGGAGGATGATCGATGTGACCCCCTGGATCCTCGCCGCCCAGGACGCGACCGAGCTGTGCGTAGATGGGATGAGAGGCCGGTCCCCCATTGCGCAGTACCGCCGAGGCGGGCTGCAATCTGGGTCGGGGTCGCGACGGGCGCGCCCCACAGAGAAGGGAGACCGGCCGTGGGAAAGGATACCGCAG
>JACQRN010000236.1 GCA_016206515.1 Planctomycetota bacterium
AGTAGAGGTCCTCCCGGAACCGCCCCTCGGACACCTCGCGAGCCATGTCCCGGTGCGTCGCCGCAACCACGCGGACGTCGACCCGCCGGCTGGTGTTCCCCCCGACGTGCCGCACCTCGCCGTTCTCCAGGACGCGCAGGAGCTTCGCCTGGAGGGCCCCCCCCATCTCCCCGATCTCATCGAGGAAGAGCGTCCCGCCGTCGGCGACCTCCAGGAGCCCCGGCTTCGCCTGCGTCGCACCCGTAAATGCCCCCTTTTCGTGGCCGAACAGCTCGCTCTCCAGGAGCCCCTCCGGAAGCGACGCGCAGTTGATCGACACGAACGGCAGGGCCGCGCGACGGCTGCCCTTATGGATGTTCCGGGCGACCAGTTCCTTCCCGGTCCCGGTCTCCCCCTCCACGAGCACCGTGCAGTCGGAGGGACCGACCTTGCGCACCATCGCGACCAGGTCGGCGATCGCGCGGCTGTCCCCCACGAAGTCGGGGAAGAGCGAGTTCCTCTCGATGTAGTGCCCGAGCGCCGCCGCGCGCCTCGCCGTCTGGCGTTTCTCGTGCGCGGAGCGCAGGAGCCGCTCCAGCTCGGCGTAGTCGATCGGCTTCTTGAGGTATCCCGCCGCGCCGTGGCGCGTCGCCTCGATGGCGCTATCGAGCGTGGCGAAGGCGGTCATCAGGACCACCTCCGGCGCCCCGCCCTGGGCGCGGATCCTGCGCAGCGTCTCCACCCCGCCGATCCCCGGCAGTTTCACGTCCAGCAGCACGGCATCGTGAGGCGTCCGGCGCAATTCCTCCAAGGCCGCCTCGCCGCTCTCGGCGGAGCCGGCCCCATACCCGCGCTTGCGCAACTCGTACACGAGGATCTCGCGCAGGAACTTGTCATCCTCGACGATCAGGACCGACGGCAACGCGGGCTCGGTGGCGGGAACGCCCATCCGCTGCATCGTACCCCATGCGGGAAGGGGACTCCGACACCAAGAGGCTGGAGGGACATCCGCATGAACGTAAGATGGGCCGGGCAGGTTGCATAGGAAGCAGGTCTGGCGAGAGGAGGAGGTCCGCATGAGAGCATGGACGATTCTGGGGGCCCTGGCGTTGCCCGCGGCGGCGCTGGCCGGCCCGATCCTGGACGAATCGCAGACCCGTGGGGCTGCTGGAGCCCCCGCAGCGCAGGCTCCACAGGGGCAGACCGCAGCGCCAACGATCGCTCCCGCATGGCGCATCGACATCGATGCGGCGCGCGCGGAGGCGCTGGCGGCCTCGCGCCCGTGCGTGCTGGCGCTCCACATCGACTCGCGCGCCCTCTGAGGACTCATCCAGAGCGTGGAAGCAGGTCTGCTTCCCTCCGATGAGTTCAAGTCCCTCTGTTCGCGCGTGACAGTTGCCGCGTGCCGCCGTGACCACCCGGCCGCGGACAGCCTCCGCCGCGAGTTCGATATCAACGTGCTCAACGTATGGGTGGTCGTCCTGGACGGCCGCGGGGAGATCCTCGACAGTTTCATGGGGGATACCGCCGCCGGGGGGTGCACCGAGGACGCGACCGCGAAGTTCCCGGCGCTCCTGGCCGAGCGGATCGATCGCGCGCTCCTCGTGACCGAGACGGTCGAGGACCTGCAGCGGGCCTGGGAAGCCGCGCCGGACGACCGCGCCGCGTTCGACCGCTACGCGACGCGCCTGCAGGAAACGGGCGCCCACCGACGCTGCGCCGAGATCTGCCGCGAGGGGGGCGGGAACGGGGCGTTTCCCTCGGCGCTGCGCGCCCACATGCGCGTCCTGGGGGCGCTCTCGCAACCCCTCTACACGGACCGCACCCGCCGGGAGGCGTTCCGGACGGAGGTCGAGGAGATCCTCGTGCAGAACCCCCTCCACCCGCGCGCCGGGGAGCTGATCCCGCGCCTCTTGGGGGGCGGGGACGACTTCAACGTCCCGACTCGCGTACAGGCGTGCATCGCCCGTCTGGAGGCGGCCGCGCGCTCCGAGGTGGACCCCGCGCCGATCCTCGTCCACGCGCAGGCGCTCGCGGCGGCCCTCGCACGGCAAGCCGAGAGGATGGCGGTGTCCCGCCCGGACGAACGGGACGCGTCGCGCGCGTACAGGGCACACTGGAACGGTGACGCGCGGGCCGTCATCGAGATCCTCGACAAGCCGCCGCACGATGCGGACCCGCGCTACCGCGGGTGGGTCGCCGAGGCGCGCGCGGCGCTGGAACGGGCGGGGGCGGCCGCGCCGGGACCGCAGTAGCACACCCCATCGCACGGGAACGCCCAGGGGCCGCCGGGAGGCGGCCCCTGGCTTTCAGACGCTCACCACTTATAGAACCCCTGCCCGGACTTCTTGCCCAGCTCCCCCGCGGCGACCTTCTTGCGCAGGATCTGGGGGGGGCGGTACTGCTCGCCGCCCAGTTCCCCGTGCAGGATCTCCGCGATCGCCAGGCGCACGTCGAGACCGACGAGGTCCGTGAGTTTCAGCGGCCCCATCGGGTGCCTGTACCCCAGTTCCATCGCCTTATCAATGTCCTCCACCGATGCGACCCCCTGCTCGACCATCCGCATCGCCTCGAGCCCCAGGACCACGCCAAGGCGACTGGAGGCGAAGCCGGGGGAGTCCTTCACGACGATCGGTTCCTTCCCCATCCGGCGCGCCACCCCGAGAACCGCCTCGCGCGTCGCGTCGTCCGTCCCGGCGTGCACGACGATCTCGACAAGCGGCATCAGGTGCACGGGGTTGAAGAAGTGCATCCCGATCACGCGCGAGGCCGGGGCGACCGCCTGGGCGAGTCTGCCCACCGGCAGCGACGAGGTGTTCGTCGCAAGGATCGCGTGCGAGGGCACCAGGCGCGCCAGGTCACGGAAGAGAGCCTGCTTGACCTCCAGATTTTCGACGACCGCCTCCACGACAAGGTCCGCCCCGGCGACCGCCCGCGCGAGGTTGGGCTCGCAGGACAGGTTCCCCTCGACCCTCGTACGGTCGGCCTCCTTCAGCTTACCGCGCTCCATACCCCCCTTGAGGTTCGCGGCGACCTGAACGCGCGCCTTGTCGAGCGCGGCCGGGAGGGCGTCCGTGAGTCGTACGACATATCCCGACAGCGCTGCCACATAGGCGATCCCGTGGCCCATCGTGCCGGCGCCGACGACCGCGACCTGGCGGATGTCGCTCATGCTGCCGGACCCTATCCCAGGTTGACCCAGACCGTCTTCGTCTCGAGGTAGCCGTCGAGTGCGTCGGGCCCCAGGTCGCGACCGAACCCGGACGCCTTGAATCCGCCGAACGGGGCGCCCGCGTCGTAGAAGTTGTAGGTGTTGATCCAGACGGTCCCGGCGCGGATCTCCCGCGCGACGCGATGCGCCTTCTGGATGTCCTTCGTCCAGATCCCGGCCGCCAAACCGTACATCGACTGGTTGGCGAGCTTCACGCCCTCTTCCAGCGAGTCGAAGGAGAGCACCGCCAGGACCGGCCCGAAGATCTCCTCCCGGGCGATCGTCATCTCGGGGGTGACCGCATCGAATACGGTTGCCTCGACGAAGTGCCCCTTCCCGTTGTGCTGGGCGGCCTTCCCCCCCGCCACCAGCTTGGCCCCCTCGCGGACCCCCTTCTCGACGTACCCGAGGACCGTCTCCTTCTGCTTCTTCGAGACGAGCGCCCCCATGCGGGTGTTCTTGTCGAGCGGGTCCCCGACCGTCAGTTTCTTCGCCCGGGCGGCGAGCTGCTCGACCACCTGGTCATGGACCTTCTTTTCCACCAGGAGCCGCGACCCCGCCGCGCACACCTCCCCCTTGCCGTAGAAGATCGCCCCCTGGGCGCCGCGGATCGCCGACTCGATATCGGCGTCGGCGAAGATGATGTTCGGCGACTTGCCTCCGAGCTCCAGCGTCACGCGCTTGTTCGTCGCGGCCGCCTCGCGCATCAGTCCGCGCCCCACCTCCGTCGACCCCGTGAACGAGACCTTATCGACGCCGGGGTGCCTCACCAGCGCGTTCCCGACCACCGAGCCGGGCCCCGTGACGACGTTGAAGGCGCCCGGCGGGAATCCCGCCTCCAGGGCGATCTCGGCGAACAGAAGCGCCGTAAGAGGCGTCTCGGAGGCGGGTTTGAGAATGAGCGTGCACCCCGCAGCCAGCGCCGGCGAGAACTTCCACGAGGCGATGTTCAGGGGAAAGTTCCACGGAACGATCGCCGCGACCACCCCGACCGGCTCGCGCAGCGTGTACGTCAGGTGCGGCCCCTCGACCGGGAGCGTGTGCCCCGCGATCTTGTCCGCCCAGCCGCCGTAGTACCGCAGGGTGTCCACGGTCATCGCGACCTCGATACGCGCCTCGAAGAACGTCTTGCCGTTCTGTGCACTCTCGATCTTCGCGAACTCGTCGCGGCGGGCGGTCAGGAGGTCCGCCGCCTTGAAGAGCATCGCCGCGCGCTTCCGGCCGGAGAGGTTCCGCCACTCCGGGGAGTCGAAGCAGCCGCGCGCCGCGGCGACCGCCGCATCGACGTCCTTCTCGCCCCCCTTGGCGACCTGCGCGATCACCATCTCGGTCGCGGGGTTCTCGACCGAAAACGTCTCGCCGGAGGACGCGGCGCGCCATTCGTTCTTGATGAACAACTCGGTGCGGAGCCCCACCTACTTCCCCTTGAACTGGGGCGTCCGCTTCTCGACGTACGCGGTCAGCCCCTCCTTGGCGTCTTCGCTCTGGAACAGCTGCTGCTGCAGCTCGCGCTCGATGGCAAGCGCCGACTCGAACGGGACCTCGGCCCCCGACGTGACCGACCGCTTGATGAGGCCGACCGCCTTGGACGCCTTGTTCGGCGGGCAGAACTGCCTGGCGTAGTCGAGCACCTGCTTCCAGTACGTCTCCTTCGGAAAGATCTCGTTGACGATCCCGTACTCCTTGGCGACCTCGAACGAGAACAGCCGCCCGGTCGCCATCAGCTCGATCGCGCGCGACTTGCCGACGATCCGCACGAGACGCTGGGTGCCGCCGGTCCCGGGAAGCACCCCGAGGGTCACCTCGGGGAGCCCGACCTGCCCGCCGTCCTTGCACGCCAGGCGCAGGTCGCACGCCATCGCGATCTCCAGCCCCCCCCCGACCGTGTGGCCGTTGAGCGCCGCGATCGTCAGCTTCGGGGTGTGCTCCAGGCGGTTGAGCGTCTCGTTGGCGTGCAGGCAGAAGAAGTATTTGAAGCGCGGCGTGACGGACGTGAGCATCTTGATGTTCGCGCCGGCCGAGAAGAACTTCTCCCCCTTCCCGCGCAGGACGATCACATGCGCCGCGTCGTCCATCCTTGCCGTCAGGATCGCCTCGTCCAGCTGGCGGTTCATCTCGTACGTGTAGGTGTTCGCGGGCGGGTCGTCGAGCTCGATGATCCCGACCCCATCCTGGGCGGTGTAGTGGACGAGCTTGCGCGCCTCGCCCGCCGGAACGTCCGTCTTCCTGCTCGCAGTCGCCGTCATCCGTCCCTCCCTCGTGGCCGCCTGTCGCGGCGGGCGGGATTGTATATGGAACCGGGCCCGAAACCGTCGCTTCTTGTCGTCCCGAGGAGCACTCGATTTGCGGCCCGGCGACGAGGGACCTGTGTTCATCGAGCGCGCGTCCAACACAGATCCCTCGGTCCGCGGAAACATTGCGGCCCTCGGGACGACAGGAGGTTCCGGAACCGGTCTACAAGCCCGCCCGTCGAGCGCGCCAGCGGACCGCTTTGCGGATACCGAGGCGGCGCCAGTTCTAACTAAGGAACTTCCGCACGGATGCCGCCCCGGACTCGCGCAGGGAGATCGCGTGGTCGGCGCGTTCCACACCCTGTTTGATCGCGCGGTCGCCGCCGGGGACGGGGTGGGCCTCCAGGAACGCGCGGACGGCGTCCCGCTCCGCGCGGGCGCGGCACATCCCGATCAGGTTCCCGATATGCACGAAGGAGTGCGGCGACTGCCTGGAGCGGACCCCGTCGTAGTTCGACTGGAACCAGGCGAACGCCCCGGCACGGGCCTCCGGGCGGGACAGGGCCGAACGGAGGACCGTCAGCATGTCCTGCGCGCGGAACTCTTTCGTCAGCGTCAGGTCGAGCGCTTCCTTGAGGTTCGCGGGGGGGACCATCGACAGGCCCCGCAGCGCCGCGATCCTCTCGTCCGGGGTCCGGGCGCGTCCCAGCAACATCCTGCAATCCGCAACGGAGAGCCGCCCCTCGCGCGCGGCAAGCCCCAGGGCGATCGGGGCGAGATCGGACGGCACGGAAGCGGGATCCTTCAGGTACGCCTGGGCGGCGGTGGCCGCGTCATCCATGACCGCCCCCTCCCGGATCGTGTATCCGAGGACATGCAGAAGCTGGGGACGGACGATCGCATCGTCCTCCGACTCGCCGGAGCGGGGACGCAAGCCGAGACGGGCCAGGTGCCCCCCGAGAAGCCCGCGGACGAACGCGGCGAAGCCGGGTAGGCGGGCCTCCTCCTCCCACAGGTCGTATACGCGCAACGGCCCCAGGATCGACTCCTCCATCAGGGGCCGCTCCGTCGCCGCTTTCATCGCCTGCACCGTCTCGAGGTAGGCGTCCGGCGTCACCCGCCCGGCCGCGACCATTCCCCAGGCGTTCTCCAGGACCCCCAGGCGGCTTCGCACGTCCTGGGGAGCCGAAGCGCCCGCCAGATGCCGCAGCGACTTCGCGTCGACGGCCCAGCGGTAGTACGACCACTCCCCCTCGTTCGGGTGGCAGGCGGAGGCGGCCCCCTCCGGCCCGAGCCCCGACTCGGACTCCAGGAGGGACCAGTCCGCGCCCGACAGCCGGACCGGGACCTTCCAGCGATGCCCCTTCTCCACGGGCCCCGCGGTGCCGGCCAGTTTGTACGCGGATTGGCGAAGCGTCCTTGCGTTTCCCTCCCCGGAGAGCTCGACGAGCGGCACGCCCGGGGTCTCGAGGAACGTTCTGGCGACGCCCGCGACATCCCGCCCGCTGGCGCGATCGATCGCGCGCCACAGGTCGTCCGCGGTCGCGTTCCCCCACTCGTTGGCACGCAGGTAGTCGCGCACCCCCGCGCGGAACGCCTCCTCGCCGACCCATCGCTCCAGCATGGTCAGGACGAGCGCCCCCTTCTGGTAGGTGAGCGAGTCGAACGCCTGGTTCGCCTCGCCGACGGTGCGGACCTCCTGCCGCACCTTGCGCGCGGCGGAGAGCGAGTCGGTCTGCATGGCGATCTTGCGCGACTGGAGCAGATCCATCCTCTGGTCGTAGGCGGGCTTCCATGCGTCGACCGCCTTCGCCGCCATCCAGGTCGCGAACGCCTCGTTGAGCCACAGGTCGTCCCACCAGCGC
>JACQRN010000257.1 GCA_016206515.1 Planctomycetota bacterium
CGAGCGACCTGGCGATCCGAGCCGAGCACCGTGTGCCGGTGGGCGGTCCGCGGCGGGGGCGGAGAGCCCAAGACAGCGTTGTCATCGCCAACTGGGGGATTCTTTCTCGGGCTCTGAGACCGGGTGCTCCTCCCCGTCGTGGAGGGCGCGCGCCTCCAGGACGCCCAGCGCGTCCTGCAGGGCTTGCGACGACGGGGCGCGCCTTCCTCGTGTTTTGTCGAAGAACGCCTTGGCGAGCCACGCGCGGAACTGCCCGGACCGGACCGGATGGACCTCGAAGCGCTCGGCGCATCGCAAGCGCGCGTAGGCCGCCCCGTCCGGAGCGTGAAACATGACTGCGTCGCGCTCGACCAACCGAACAAGCCGCGCGGCGGTCGACGCCCCACTACCGGCGCCCACGGCGTGCCTCCCGCTCGCGGACGTAGTCCGCGATCAGGGCCGCATCAGCCGGGGTCCAGAGGCGATTGCCTGCCGTGTCCCGGTCCGGCTCGGGCAGCCGTCCGGCTTCGATCGCGACTTCGAGCATCCTTCGTGTGACGCGTACCCCCTCTCCCCGCAGAAACCGTTGCAAACCTCCCCATGTCCAAGATCGCTCTGCCATGTACCCCTCCGCTCGACACCCCACCTTCACACGTGAGGGAACGCTCCCTCTCCACCGAGGAGGCGTGAACGGAAGGCACCACAACGTGAAATCGATACGTCACGAGCAAGAAAAACGCATCAAACAGGGGGATGGAGGCGCTACTTCTCGATCACCCAGACCACTGGGTTCATAGGGTCCGGCCTGTACTCGCAGTCTGCGCCCGTGCGCACCGTCGTGTCTAGGACGTGTCCCAAGGCCGTGTTTGCAGCCGCAATCTTCTTGATCGCACTCCGGATTTGTTTGGTCAGGTTGCTCCGTGCCTGTTCACGCACACCGGTGAACGGTCGGCTGCCACCTCCCAGCCCGGTCGCCTGATGCACCAATGCTTGGAGTCTCGCAGACTCTTCGTCGTCCTCCATCTGATGCTGGGGTGCCCCAGCCTCCTTGGCCTCCGTTTGGTCGTGCACAAGCTCCTGGTACCTGCGCTTGATCTCACGCATGGTCTCTGGATCTTGTAGGTCCTGTCGTGTTCCCTCCACGCCGGAATGCTTCAGGGGGGAGCGCCCGTTCGCGACGACGGCGAGATTGAGGATGCCCACCGGCCTGTCCGGGTTCTCCAGAAGATGAGCGACGCACCGCATCCCCCCGGAATCCCCAAGCGGCGGCAGACTCGCCCCATTGTACGTGATGTGCCAGTAACGGCCTTTCAGGCACATACGGTTGGTCTCCTCTCGGAGACATCTGGCCTCCGGGCAGTACGCGTACCCGTCGCGATGCAAAGACTCGCGAAGCCTGGCACGTCTGGAGGCTAGGTCCAGTGCGTACTCTGTGAGATCGTCGTGGCGTTGCATCCATTCCTCCTGAAAACCCCAGGGGGGTTCCGGCTCCAGCAGGGCGCACAAGATGGCCTTGATGAAATCCATATTCTCGACGGAGTCCGCGAGGGTGCGTAGGAACTCACTGCTCGGGAGGTCCATGGGGATTCCGCGGAATCGGGTGTCAGAGCAGACGTCGCTGATACCGGATGCCACGGAGTCCAGGAAGCCGAAGCCTGCGTCCGCGAGCAACTCCCTCAGGAATTGAGGGAGAACGGGTTTGTCAGGGCTCAACGCGTCGAGGATGCCCGCGGCGTTCACAAGAACCCGATCTGAGAAGAGTGCACCGTCCTGCCGCACGTGACGCCTCCAAGGTCTGGGGACCGGCCCCGGCCAGCGCGCCTTGGAGGGAACGCGCCGCCGGGGGCCGGACGGGTTGCAAGCCCTTCCCCGAGTGGATTGTACCTGCTGCCGTCCCGTCCTACCGGGAGTCCTGGTACGAAGTCACGACTCCGTTCTCGATGTAGACGTAAAGCCTTTCGTAAACCCACTGCTCGTGCACCCCCCAGACTCCTACGGTCCTGTTCCGGCTCTTCGGCTCCCCGCGGCTGGCGCAGACCTGGTTGCCCGTCATGCCGATGCTCACCTCGCCCGCGCGGATCTGGGCCGCGACCGCCGGGGATAGATCCGGGTTCTGTATCAGGAACAGGTGGAGTCGTCGCACGTTCATCACTTCTGCGGGGCACGCCCTGTGGAGCCACGAGCCGTTGCGCAGAAGCGAATCATTCAGTTCCTCCTCGGTCGCGAAGGGACGGAGATACCGCAGCACTACCAGCCCCGCGTAGAGCGAGGGGCTGGCGAGCAGTAGACTCCGCCCCTCTTCGGTCAACCGGTCCCCGAAATGCGAGACCAGTTCGTGGCACGGCGGAAGAGGAGGCGGCGGAGGCAACGGAGGAGGAGGGGGCGGCGGAGGAGGGATGCGGGGATTATTCGACTCCTCATACGCACTCCCTTGCGCCGGCAGATCGGCCCACGTGAGAGGAGGCTGCTGCTGAGCAGGGCTCGCGTTGGCCCTCAGCGCAGGTGGCGACAGAGGGGCAGCGGGTGCACCGCATCCCGCCAGCAGCAGGAGCAACGCCGCGCCGCCAATCCCGAGCCTTTCAGTTCCCCTTGTTCCCCGCATTCGACCTCCTCCTCCTGGCATCTCCGCGATCACCGCCACCGCTACCGTGCAGAGGATTCTGCGCGGTCACCCATGTGTCACTCGAACTGTTCAAACCCCAACGATTGGCTGTACTTCGCAAGACGTCGTCCCGTTGCGAAGTGCATCACGTCGCACCAGTTCAACCCCGTCCCCTTGTGGTGGCCGATGTATGTGGCGAAGACATGCCCCATGGTCCGCTTCTCCTCGACCGTGGCCGGGAGCCAAGCGTCCGTCACGTAGACCCTGTTGAGGGAGACGTCAATTCTGTGAATCACGCCGACTCGCTTGAGATCCTCGATCGCCTTGTCGTACTCGGCGACGTCCGCTGGTCGGCTGGCGGGACGAGACGGACCGTGCACGCCGCCAGAGCGCCCGATCATGGCGAGAACAGCGCATCCCCCAAGGGCGACAAGAAATAAAACAACGATCACGGTTCCGCATCCGATGTGGCGGCTCCCTTGCGGAGCGCCACAGCCGGGGCAGGTAAACGCGCTTGCGCTGAGTTCCTTTCCGCAATCCTTGCACTTCCTGAGCGCCATTGCCCGCCTCCTATCGAAACAATGGGTTTAGGTGCCAGTAGAGCAATCCGCAAATCAGCAGGATGGCGATGCCGATGCCGAACGCCAGCATGATGAGCAGGCGGGTTCCCAAGCTAACGGGATTGGTCTTGAGGAACTTCCCGCAGTGTTTGCAGACGAGCGCCTCCTCCTGGATCTCCTCGGCGCAGTAGGGACACTTCCTCATTCGGTCACCTCTGCTCTCCGGCTTTCCAGCACGCCTCCGTGGTGGCGGTGACACATGTGATATTGAAGTATAGGTCTATACTCTAGTTGTTCAACGTCTCGCATTCTGGCCGATGTGGGCGACACGCAGCGAGCGAAGAGCGAAACCGAGGCTAGGTTCAGGCGGACGCTGGGACGCCGACTAGCAGGGGAGCGTCGTCGGAGGCGGCTGACCCAGGCGGATATCCATAGACGTACGGGATTGAGCATTGAGTACATTTCGCGCACGGAGAACGGTCGCGAGAACCCCACGATCCTGACCCTGCGGGACTGGGTTCGCAGTGGGCTCCGCGAACGTGTGGCAACGCTGCTCCGTGGAATCGCATAGAGATCGTCCCTCCCCCGGCCCTGTCCTGCTCCCATGGGGCAGCAGGATACTACGACTGGTGTGTAGATGCGAATACACACGGAGCGTTGTCTACGCCCCGTGGGCACCCAAGAGGAGCGTCGCAAGATCCTCCGCCGGATCGGGGAGAACGTCCGCAGGGAGCGGCTCCGCCGCGGGCTCTCCCAGGAGCGGCTCGGGTTCGAAGCGGGGCTCCACCGGAACTACATCGGGTTTGCAGAACGGGCGGAGCGGAGCATCACCGTGGTCAACATCGTCCGTATCGCCAAGGCCTTACGGGTTCCCATCCAGGGTCTCTTCCGGGGGGCCGTCTGAACCGTTGACGACCTCGCGGGGGCGCGTCCAATCTCAGGAGCCGCGCGCAGGTGCGCCTCGTGCCGTCCCTGTGCCCCGACCTTTCGGGTTCCATCTCTCGACGAGCCCCCCGCCCCTTCAGAGGCAGGTTGATCCCTATCGGTTCTTGCCCAGTTTGTCGAAGACCTCCCGCAACAGCACAGCGACATCCTCGGCTGTTCCAGCCCTATCCGTCCCGGTCTCGATTGCGGCGAGGCGTTGGAGAATGCGGATCGCCCCTTCCGGGGTGGGCATCGTCTGGCGCGCCATGTCCTCGGCGGTCTTCCGGACATCGGTCTCCCCGGCGGCCTCCCCGAGCGCCTCGGCATCGATCCCCAGTTCCGAGCAGAACATCCTCCACCCGTCGGCCCAGGTCGTGAGCATGTAGGCGTACACGAGCATGAGGTCGCTCGCCTGCTGCACGGCCTCCTCCGACGCCGGATCGTCTGCGGTCGGCCTTGCGCTCTCGAACCGCGCAACGTGCCGCCAGAACTCGGCGGCCAGCTCCAGTTGGGCCTCGATGGCGAAGCTCCGGACCACGGTGAAAGCGTTGGCGTAGCTGGCGTAGTCCGCGATCAGGTACGTCCCGCTGCTGGCGCTGCGCACGAGGCGCTCGCGCTCCTCCTCGTCGCCCCGGATGCCCGCCTGGACGATCAGGGAACACCGCTCCCTGGCGGTCAGGTTCTCGTAGACCCGCTCCAGGGTCTTCGTGGTCATCCCGTTGCCCTCCTCGACAGGACCGTCTCCAGGGCCTCGACCCGCGCGGCCATGTCCCCCGCCTCGATCGCCCGGAGCGAAACCGAGGCGAGGTAGCCGATCGTGCGGGCCTTCTCCAGGGTCGAGGCCTGCGGGTCGTCCCGGACGGCCGCGACCTGCTCTTCGAGGAGCGCGATCACGTCGGCGGCGGTCTTCAGCCTGAACGTCAGGGGGACCGGGGTTGTACTGGGGGTTGTACAACCGCCGGAGCGCGTGATGCGCCGGTACTCGCGCTGGTAGCCCCGGGCGACGGTGGGGTCCTTGTAGGGCATCAGCGACCCTCCCCTGGTCCACAGGCGAGCCCTTCTGCCAGCGGCAGGAGTGCGGAGCGGTCCGGGGCCGTCGGACGCGCCCACGCGCGCGCCAACGCGATCCCGGTCGGACCGGCGGTCCTATCGGCGTACGCCGACTCCATCAGGCGCTCCCGGCGAGCCTCTCGGCCATCGCCAGCACTGCGGCCCGCTCGCAAGCGCCTGGACGCCCCCGGGCACACGACGGCGTTACGGGGAGGGCCGCACGGCGCACCGCGTGCTCAACCCCGGAATTGCGGCCAGAGATGCTCCTGCGGGATGTACGCGGATGCCTGGCGCAGGATCGCGCGCAGAGTGCCGCGGTCCAGGGTCCCGTGATCGGGGACGACGAGCGTCTGTCGCTCGCCGGAGGGTCCCGGCCTGCGCATCTTGACGTGGCTCCCCTTGCGGCCGATCTCCTGAAACCCGAACGTTCCGAGGATCGCCACGACCTCGCGCCCGGAGAGGACGCGAAGCCTAGGCGACATGCGCCGCGACCGGAGTGACCTCCAGCGTCACGACGAGGGAGGGCTCGGGCGCGAGACACAGGTCGTCGAGATCCTCGCCCTCCAGGTAGAGTGCGATCGCCTCTCGCAGGTTCGCCAGGGTCTCGTCGAGGGTTCGACCCTGCGTGACGACGGGGAGCCGCGCGCAGGAGGCGACGAAGAACCCGTCCTCCCCCTGGTGGATGTAGGCGTGGATGTTCCGTTCCATCCCGGGGGATCGTACCTCCTCCAGGAGGGGGTCGCCAACAGAGGCACGCGGGACTCACGGGGCCTCCACAAGCCTCCGGGCCGTCTCGACGAGCCACGAGCGGTCCGCCTCGCCCAGACGCGCCCAGAGCCCCTGCAACGCTGCGAGACGGGGATCGGCGGCAGATAGGGCGTCCACCCCCGAATCCTTGGCGGCCCCTTGGCGGGAGCCGATTCCCTCGGGCGCGCTTTGCTGCGTTTCCCCACACTCTCGGGGTGTCGCGTTCGTCTCGTCGGGATCGACGGAACCCGTACCGGGCGCAGGCGGTTGCGGCTCGTCGCGCTCCGTTGCGCCGTGCTGCGCGAGGGGCGGCTCCAAACCGCCAGAGGCACTCACATTGTAGAGGTCACAGGTTCGAGTCCTGTGCCGCCCATGATCCGCAGCGCGCCGAAGGCGCCACGATCAGGGAGATGGGCGAGTAGGTCGGATAGCGTAGCGGGTGCGGGTATCCTACGCCCCGATGCGC
>JACQRN010000245.1 GCA_016206515.1 Planctomycetota bacterium
CGAGAGGACGAACTTCGAGCGCAGGATCCCGGTGCGCGAGAGCGGCATCAGCCCCAGGACCCAGAACCGCCGCCCCTCGAGGGAGATCATCGGGACGACGAAGCGGCTGGTGAACGTGCAGAGCGTCAGGGAGGTCGCGGCGAAGTTCAGCGTCGCCACGAGCGCCCTCCAGCCGGCCTCCTCGCGCAGCCCCCCGATCCGGCGGATGTTCACGAAATAGATCGCCAGGAGCCCCACGAAGATCAGGAACTGGGCCCATTGGGCCGGGTCGCGCAGGAAGACGCGGAAGTCCTTCTCCAGGAGCGGGGCGTGCGGACCTCCCAGGACGCGCATCACCGGCCTCGACATCCGCACCAGCAGGTCCCGGACGGGCGTCCCCCGCGCGGTCCGGCCCGAGACGACGCGCGAACGGGCCGACAGGAGGACCCTCCCCCCGAACGACACGGCCAGGGCGAGGGCGAAGATCCCCCAGGAGGCGAGCGTCGCCACATAGAAGGCCGCGATGCCGAGGTCTCCGTGGCTCGCACGCATCCATGCGTGAGAGAGCCACGTGCTCGGCATGAGCGGGTGCTGGGTCATCGAGAACCGGTCCAGGAGCTGGAAGACCGCCTCCCGCTCCACGCCGGAGAGCCAGGTCCTCCATGTCGCCATGGGGCCGATCGCCGCGCCGAGCGCCAGGGTGCACGCCAGGACGACCCCCCAGAACGCCAGGCGCGTCCGTCCCGTGCCGAGCCCCAGGGCGAGCGCGAGGACCCCCGCGATGCCGACCGGCACTGCGGCAAAGAGGAAGAGGGACGCCCCTCCAAGCGCCACAAGGGGGAGGCCGCCCCCCTCCTCGATCGCGTACGCCAGCAGGAGCGGGAACGACAGGTAGAGGAACGCCCACGTGCTGATCGCCCCCGCCTCGGCGAGCCGGGCGGCCGTCACGACCTGGGGCGGGACGGGGTGCGACAGCAGGAACGGCGTCACCCGGGAGCGGAAGAGCATCGCGTGTGAGGTCAACAGCGCGCTGAGCAGGAGCATGACCCCCAGGCTGAAGAAGAAGACCTGGAAGGCGACCTGGTGCACGTACACGCGCAGGGAGCTGTAGTACGACTCCGCCCGCAGGTAGTGCAGACCCAGCCCCGCGAACCAGAGCATCGAGGCGAACAGGCCGGCCATGGCGGTGGCCAGCACCAGGGTCTTCAGGCGCGACTCGCTCCGGAGCGAGCGGAGCGCGCCGCGGATCTCCCACCCCTTCGCCGCGAGGATCGCGCGGTACGCGTTCACGGGACTCCGGGATCCCGGCGCTCCGTCAGGTCGAAGAACGCCTCCTCCAGCGTCCCGCCGGGCCGGACGCGCCCGACGACCTCGGCGACCGGACCCTCCTCGACGAGGCGGCCATCCTGGAGGATCCCGGCGCGGTCCGCGATCCCCTCCAGCACCTGGATGGAATGCGAGGAGATGAGAATCGCCCCCCCCGCTTCCGCGCGCTCCCGCAGCACCCCGAGGGCGGTCCGGATCGTGTGCGGGTCCAGCCCGACGAGCGGCTCGTCGATCACCAGGACGGTCGGGTCGCGCAGCAGCGCGGCGCAGAAGACGACGCGTTGCTTCATCCCGTGGGAGTAGGACTCGGTCAGGGTGTCCAAGAACGCCCCCGCCTCGAACCGCTCGCCCCATAGGCCGATCCGGCGGTCCGACTCCGCGTCGGCTAGCCCCTGGAGTCGCCCGACGAACCGGAGGAACTCCCGCCCGGTCAGTTTGTCGTAGAGGTACGGCTCGTCCGGGATGTACGAGAGCCGCCGCTTCGCCTCCAGGGGCGCCTGCGACAGGTCGATCCCGTCGACGCGGATCCTCCCCGCGTCGGGCCGCAGCAGCCCCGCGACCAGTTTGATCGTCGTCGTCTTCCCGGCGCCGTTCGGCCCCAGGAAGACCGTGATCGTCCCCGGCGGCACGCGCAGGGTGAGATCCCGCAGCGCCTCCTTCTTCCCGTACGACTTCGAAACGCCCTCCAGGACGAGCCCGCTGGACATGTCTACTTCACAAACAGGCCGATGAGACGATACGTCAGGCGCGCTGCGTTGAACTCGGAGACCTTCTGGCCGGGGATCGGCATCAGTTCGACGACATCCATCCCGACGACCCGGTGCCTGCGGGCGACCGCCGTCATCAGGTCCGTGACCTGCCACCAGTCCAGCCCGCCGGGCTCCGGCGTCCCGACGCCGGGCATCCACGACGGGTCGAGCCCGTCCAAGTCGATCGTGACATACACGGGCGAGAAAAGCTGGGCGACCGCCTTCCGGATCCACGAGCGGTCCCGCCGGATCCTGTGGGCGAAGTGGATCCTCACCCGGGGATCCTTGCGCCGCGGCCATTCCGAATCGGAGAGGTTCCGGACCCCCACCGACACCAGGCGCCGGATGCCGCAATCGAGCATCCGGCTCGCCGCGCAGGCGTGGCTGCGGCGATTCCCCTCGTAGGTCGCCCGCAGGTCCGCGTGCGCGTCGATGTGCAGCACCGAGATCGACGGGTGGCGTCTCACGAACGCGCGCAAGGGCCCCTCCGTCACCGTGTGCTCCCCACCCAGGGAGATCACGAACTTCCCCTCCGCCAATACGCGCGCCGTGGCGGCCTCGGACTGCTTGAGCATCGCCTCCACCGCGGTCGCTCGCACGGGGGCAAGCGTGGTCACCCCGACCCGGGAGGAATCCTGCTCCAGAACCTCGTCCCACAGCTCGACCTGCCGCGAGGCGTCGATCAGGGCCGCGGGACCGCGCCGCGTCCCCTTGCCATAGGACGTCGTCCTCTCGAACGGGATCGGCAGCACGGCCACGCGCGACCGGGCCGGGGCGCTGCGGGCCGCGGGCAGCCCCAGGAACGCTCCGTGGGGACCGGACGCCTCCTCGCCCATGGACTCACTCGCCCACGGGTTCAGTACACGAACACGCCGGCGGAGATCACGGTCGTCCAGTACCCCTTCATGCCGATCGCGGACTGCGAGGTGTTCGCCGTCTTGTAGAACTGCCCGCTGATCTCCCACTGTTCCTTCTTCTGGTTCCACGACGCGTCCGGGTCGAAATCCACCCCGAGCACGGTCGCGAGCATCGACGCCGCCAGGTCCTCGGCGTAGTCTCCGGCCTGCTGCTCGGTCTCCCCGTAGCAGTGGTGCTCCGAGAGGTAGCCGTACCGGTCGGAGTCCCTCGGGATCGCCACCCCGATCGACGAGCCAATCAGCCGGTGGTTCTCGTCCGTTTCCGCGCGCGCCATGACACAGAAGGCGATCTGCCCGGCGGACAGTTTGGCCAGCCCGCGCTGCCGCGGGATGAGCCGGCAGTGCGCGGGGAAGATGCTCGATACATGGACCAGGTTGAACTGCGCGATCCCCGCGTTGCGCAACGCCTCCTCGAACGACGCCAGCTTCTCCTTGTGCCGCCCGACGCCGCGCGTGAGGAACAGTTCCTTTCCGATGATCGCCACAGGTGGGGCGTAGTGAAGCGATCCGTGGCGAACGTCGCAAGGGACTTTTTTTTCGAAACATGTCCCGCGGACATCGTGTCCGCAGGACGGTGGGATTGCACAATTAGGCTCGGTAGGCGCGCGCGCACAGCGCGACGTTGTGGCCACCGAACCCGAACGAGTTGCAGAGGGCCGCGCGGAGGGGTTTCTCCCTCGCGGCGTTCGGGACGCAGTCGATGTCGCACTCCGGGTCGGGCTCCTCGTGGTTGATCGTGGGGTGCACCTTCCCCTCGTGGAGGCTCAAGACGGTCGCGACCATCTCCACGCCCCCGGAGGCCCCGAGGAGGTGCCCGAGGATCGACTTCGTGCTGCTGACCCAGACCGAGCGCGCCCGCGCGCCGAAGACGGAGTGGATCGCCATCGCCTCCGCCTTGTCCCCCACGGGTGTCGAGGTGCCGTGCGCATTGATGTAGTCGATCCCGTCGGCGGGACAGGATGCGTCCGCGAGCGCACAGCGCATCGCCTCCGCCGCCCCCGACCCGTCCGGCCGGGGCGCGGTGATGTGATGCCCGTCCCCCGTCATCCCGAAGCCGGACAGTTCCGCGTAGATCCTGGCCCCGCGCCGTACGGCGCGCCCCTCCTCCTCGAGCATCAGGATCCCCGCGCCCTCGCCCATGACGAACCCGTCCCGCCCCTTGTCGAACGGGCGGCTGGCGCGCTCCGGGGACGCGTTGCGCGTGGAGAGCGCCTTCATGTTCCCGAACCCGGCCATCCCGATCGGGGCCAGGGGAGCCTCGCTCCCCCCCGCGATCATCGCATCCGCATCCCCGCGCTGGATGGCCCGCAGGGCGAACCCGATGGAGTGCCCTGCGCTCGCGCAGGCCGTCGCGGTGGTGACGCACGGCCCCGTCCACCCGAGCCGGATCGACGTGAGCCCCGCGGCGGCATTGGCCATCATCTTGGGGATCAGGAACGGGGAGACCTGGGAGGGCCCCTTCTCGATGAGGCGACGGTGCTGCTCGTCGAGTTCAAGGAGGCCGCCGACTCCGCTGCCGATCGCGACGCCGCCCCGCCGCGGATCGACATCCTCGGCCTTCAATCCCGCGTCGGTCAGCGCCAGGTCCGATGCCGCGATGCCGAACTGCGCATACCGGTCGAGCCGCCTGGCCTCGCGCCTGTCCATCCAACGACCGGGGTCGAAATCGCGGACCTCGGCGCCGAAGTGGCACGCATAGTCCAGGGCCGCGAACCGCTCGATGGCCCGAACGGCGCTGCGGCCCTCGAGCAGGTTATCCCAATACGTCCGGAGGTCATTCCCGGCTGGGGAGATGACCCCCATCCCCGTGACCACGACCCGCCGGGGGCCCGTCAGCGTCACTCCTTCTTCGTCGCCTTGAGGTTCTTCTCGATGTAGGAGATCGCCTGGCCGACGGTCTGGATCTTCTCCGCCTCCTCGTCCGGGATGCTGACGGAGAACTTGTCCTCCAGCTCCATCACGATCTCGACGGTATCCAGCGAGTCCGCCCGCAGGTCGTTCACGAACGAGGTCTCGGGCGTGATCTTTTCCTTCTCGACGCCCATCTGCTCGGCAACGATCTCGATCACCTGCTCCGCGATGCCTGCCATGCCCCCTCCTCCCGATGCCGGTGACGACGCGCCCCTCGCGCACCCGCGCGGCCAGCGCCGGGCGCATTGCATATCCCATCCCCGGACCTAATGCAAGATGTTCGTCCGTGCACGCTACGCATAGAGCCCGCCGTCCACGCGGAGGGTCGCGCCGGTGACGTACCCGCCCGAGGATCCCGCAAGGAAGGAGACGACCTCCGCCACGTCCCGTGCCCGGCCGAGGCGACGCAGCGGGATCTCGGCGCGGATCGCCTCCGCACGGCGTTCCGGCAGCCCCGAAGTCATGTCGGTCTCGATGAACCCCGGCGCCACGACGTTGACGGTCACGCCGCGGCCGGCCAGCTCCAGCGCGAGGCTCCGCGACAGTCCGACGAGCCCCGCCTTCGAGGCCGCGTAGTTCGCCTGTCCCGCGCTCCCGAACAGCCCGACGACGGAACCGACGTTCACGATACGGCCCCACCGCGCCTTCGCCATGCCGCGCGAGAACGCCCTGGCGCAGAGGAAGGTGCCGCGCAGGTTCACGCCGAGGACCCGGTCCCAGACCTCGTCCCCCATGCGGAGGAACACCCCATCCCAGGTGATCCCGGCGTTGTTGACGAGAATATCGCACCGCCCCCAGCGCCCCTGCACGAAGGCGGCGAGCCGCTCCACCTCGTCCGCCTGGGAGACGTCGGCGCTGTGCCCCACGACCTGCAGCGCACGGTCCGAGAGCCGCTGCAGCAGCGCGTCCGCGCTCCCCGCGCGGGCGTGGACGCACACCAC
>JACQRN010000246.1 GCA_016206515.1 Planctomycetota bacterium
GAGGAATCCGTCGACCCCCAGGACCGCCAGCAGGAGCATGAAGCTCCCCGCCAGGCCGCGCCGCGCGGCGGAGGGGGTCCCCCGGGGGGGTCCGGCGGTCACGGCCGGGACCTCCACGCGAGCGGGAAGGTATAGACCCAGACCCCCTCTTGCTCCCGGGGCACCCCTCCCGGCTGGACCTCGAAGAGGCTCGACCGGGAGAGCGCCTCCTGCAAGGCGAGCCCTACCCGCGCGTGCGCGTCGGTCCCGGCGAGCACCTCGACGATGAGCGTCGCCGGGAGGTGCGCCTGCGGGTCGCCGTCGAGCCGCAGCTCGCGGACGCGATACTCCTTCGCGGCACACGCGGTGAGCGACTCGTGAAGCGAACGCCACAGCTCCAGCGAGGAGCGGATCGTCTGCCCTTCCCCCAGGGGACGCGCCTCGGCGAACTCCGCCTGCCGCGCGCGGAACCCCGCGATCGCCCCCCCCGCGGGCAGGGGATCCTCGCCGAAATGGTTCGCCCATGCCTCCTCGTGCCAGTCGCGCACCCGCGCGGCGCGCCCACGGGACGCCTCCGCCTCGAGGTGGAGGCTCGCCCCCGCCAGGAGCCCCAGCGCGATCAGGGACACCTGCGCCGCCACGAGGGAGGGGAGAAGCCGTTCGATCCGCCGCGCGTAGGCGAACGCCCCGCGCCGCATCTCGAGCGCATCGGGCGCGGGCGAGGCCAGGTGCAGCAGCGCACCGTGGAGGATCGCCGCGGAAGGCGGAACGCGGACCTCCCCGCCCTCGAGCGCCCAGAGCACCACCGAGGCGGCGCGTCCCTCGATCGCCCCGCGCGTCTCCTCCGTCGCGCGTTCCCCCGACAACAGGATGCCGTCCGCCATGGCGTCCAGCCCCGCCGAGGCGAGGGTCCGCGCCACCTCCGCGCCGATCCTCTCCGCTCCCCCGCCCCCCCCCTGGATGTACCGGAGCGTCTGGAGGCGACCCTCCTTCAAGAGGGCGATCCCGGACCACGCTTCCTCGAGATGGACAAGCCCCCAGACCCCCTTCGTGCAGGGAGGATGGACCGAGCGCGCGGTGGCCGGCAGGAGCGAAAGGTCGATCGGCGCACAGACCGGATCCGCGCCCGCCTCCGCGAACGCCTTCAGGTGCGCCCGGAGCGCCTCCTTGCGCGCCGCGGCGACGAGGACGGCCGTGCGCCCCTCCGCCTGGGCGCACACCGCATCCGCGAGGACGACGTCCTCGATCGGGCACGGGAGGAGAGGCTCGATCTGGAACGGGAGGATCGAGCGTATCTCGGCATCGCTCGTGAACGGGACCTCGATGCGCCGGAAGAACGATTCGGCGGCCGGGAACGGCGCGGCGATGTCGAGGGTCCGCGTCCCGGCCTTCCTCAGGACCCCGCGCAGCGTCCCCGGGGCCTCGGCGCCCCCCCCGACCGGCCCTTCGTGGTGGGCGCGCAGGAGGACGGTCCGCCCCTGGATATCGGCAACGAGCGCCTCGAAGCGTCCCGCGCGGAGCCCCAGCGCCACGCAACGCGGCACGAGGCTATTCCCTGTCGACGGGGTACTGTGGCGCCCCGAAGCTCGACACGGGAACCGACGTGACCGGACCGGCCCCATGACGCTTGCGCTCCCCCTCGGGGACGATCCGGCGGATCTTCACGAATATATGGAGAGGCGCCTCCACCGGGACCAACTCCCCGAACCGGCGCCGGACGACCTGGCGGAGCGCCTCGATCACATCGGGAAGGTCCGGACGCTCGACGACGACCACGCTCGCCAGGACCTTCACCGGGCGCCCCACACGGCGCGCGACGAAGACGTGGACGCGCGCGTCCTCGATCGCCGGGTGCTCCTGGACCGTGCGCAGCAGCGGCTCCTCGATCGCGCCGACCCCGATCCGGATCGCCCCGTCCTCGCGCGCGACCGTCAGGTGGTCGGCGTTCTCGGCCCCCAGGAGGCGCCGCCCGGCGACCAGGACGTTGAGCGCGACCAGCGCCGACGCCGCCACGATCGGCGCGAAGGGCGCGAACTCCCATCCCCGCAGCCGGTCGAGCGCCTGGGCGGCGCGCGGCGGAAGGTTCGTCCCCCACAGCGCTAGCGAGCAGACCCCGAGCGCGGTCGCGGCATTCAGGAACGACACGAGCCTCGCCGTCCGCGTCGGCGGGGTGCGCCAGTGCTTGCTCATGGAGGCAGACATGTAGAGGGCACTATACACCAACTACAGGAGACAGGAGACAGGA
>JACQRN010000239.1 GCA_016206515.1 Planctomycetota bacterium
AGCGCCAGGCGCCGGGTCCCGCGGGCTCGCCGAACACCTCGCCGGCCCCCTCCATGGGGCGGACGAGCCCCACGAGAATCTTCATGAGCGTCGTCTTCCCCGAGCCGTTCGGACCGACGAGCCCGACGATCCGTCCCGGTTCGAGACGGAGCGACACCCCCCGCAGCGCCCAGAGGGCGCCGTACCGCTTGCCGATCCCGTCGAGTCGGGCGAACGCTCCGGCCACGGAGGCATTATCCGGGAAGAAACCGATCCTGTCGTCCCGAGGGCCGTTCGATCCGACATGGGACGATGTACCCTGGATGCCCGTGAAAGTCCTCTTCCTGATCCAGGGGTTCGACGTCCCCAGCAGCCGCTACCGCGTCCTGCAGTACCTCCCGTTCCTAAAGGAGGCGGGGATCGAGTCCGAGGTCCGTCCGTTTCCGGAGACGATCCGGGAATCGCTACGCGTGTACGGCGCTGCGGGCGCGTACGACGCGGTGTTCCTCCATCGGAAGCGCCCGGGGGCGTTCCTCCTGCGCCGCCTGCGCCGTTCGGCGCGCGCGATCATCTACGACGTCGATGACGCGGTGATGTACCGCGACACCCGCAGCGGCGGCCGGTCGCGCTCGCGCACGAGACAGCGCCGCTTCGCGGCCGTCTGCCGCGCCGCGGACGAGGTGATCGTCGGGAACGACTACCTGCGCCGCCACGCCGAGCCCCACGCGCGCCGCGTCACCGTGATCCCGACCTCCCTCGACGCGGCGCGCTATGCCCCGCGCGGCTGGGGGGAGACGAACGGAACCGTCACGCTCGGCTGGATCGGCGACACCGGGAGCGTCGGATACCTCGAACGGATGCGGGAGATCTTCGACGACCTGTCCGACCGCGATGCGCACCTGCGCCTGAAGGTGGTCTCCAACCGATTCCCCCCAGCCGGGCGCATGCCGCTCCTCCGGAAGGAATGGCGCGCCGAGGAGGAACTTTCCGACCTGCAGTCGTTCGACATCGGGATCATGCCGCTTTCCGACGACCCCTGGTCGCAGGGGAAGTGCGGCCTCAAACTGCTGCAGTACATGGCCGCCGGAGTCCCCGCAGTCGCCTCCCCCGTGGGAGTGAACCGCGACATCCTGCGCGACGGGGTCGAGGGGTTCCACGCGGCGACGAGCGCCGAGTGGGTCGACCGGATCCTGCGCCTGGCGTCCGACGCCCCCCTGCGCGAGAGGATGGGGCGCGCTGGCGCCGAGCGCGTCGCGCAGGGGTACACGCTTGCGCAGTCCGCGCCGCGCATCGTCGAGGTGCTTCAACGCGCCGCGAAGGCGGGGGTCTGACCGTGGGAGCCCTCTTCAGGACATGGCGGCAGGGCGCGATCGAATGGCGCTCGCACGAGGAGGACGAGCGGCTCGTGCGTGCCCTCGTGGGGGACGCCGACCCGCGGACCGACGCCGCGCGCTGGCGGACCGTCCAGGAGAACCGGCACCGTACGGTCCGGCGCGTCGAGGGCCACGCCGAACACGCCTCCCCCGGCGCCTATCTGAAGGTGGTCCGCACGCGGGGCGCCTCGCGCCGCCTGCGCTCCCTCTTCTGGGGGGACCAGGCGTGGCGCGAGTGGGCTTCGGCGCAGGAGATGCACGGCCGCCGGCTCCCGGTGCCTCGCCCCCTGGCGTACGGGCGCGGCGGCGGCAGCACCCTCTACCTCTGCGAGACGATCCCGGGGGCGCGGACCCTTCCCGAACTCCTCGCATCGCTCCCCTCCGCATCGGGGATCCTTTCGCGCATCGGGGCGTTCGTCGCGCGACTGCACGACGCCGGGGCGTCCCACCCGGACCTGCACATCAGCAACCTCCTCTTCTCGGGGCCGGACGGGACGCCGCACCTCCTCGATCTGCACTCCTCGCGCATCCGGCGCAGGATGAAGCCGCGCCGCCGGGCGAGGGAGCTCGGGGTCCTGATCGGCTCGGTCGGGTGGCTGACCGCCCCCGACCGGCTCCGGATCGTCCTCGGGTACGCGCGGGAGAGCCGGTACGACCGCCCGCGCACGCGCCGGTTCGCGCGCGCCGCGTGGCGCGCCGCGCGAGGCGCGACGGCCAAGCACCTCGCCAGCCGGACGCGCCGGACGCTGAAGCGGTCGAGCGGTTTCGATCGCGATTCGCGCGACCACTGGCGCGCGATCTGGCGCGCGGGGTCCCATCTCAACCTGGAGATGTTGCGCGCGCTCGTTGAGGCGCACCGCGAGGCGCGCTCCTCCAGCGGCGCCGCCGTGCGCGCCTCCATCAGAAAGAACGCACCCGAGACCGCCGTGACGGTCGGACACGACCTGGCGGGGACGCGCGTCTGCGTGAAGGCGTACCGCCCGCGCGGCCTTCTCGACCGGCTGCGGGGGCTCGTGCGCCGCCGCAGGGCGAAGCGCGCCTGGGTCGCCGCCCACGGCCTCGCCGTGCGCGGCGTCCCGGTCCCCGAGCCGCTGGCGGTCGCCGAGCACGGCGAGGAGGGGTTCCTCGTCTCGCGCGAGATCACCCCGGGCCGCCAGCTCGACACGCTCCTGGCCGAGCGGGGCGCGGCGTGGCTTCGCACTCCCGAATCCGCCGCGCTTCTGGAGTCGCTCGCGCGCCTCCTGCGCAAGGGGTTCCGCCACGGCGTGCGATTCGGCGACCTGAAGGGGTGCAACATCGTCGTCCGGGAGTCCCCGGGCGCCCCCCCGGAGGCGATCCTGACCGACGTCGACGGGACCCGGTTCCACCGCTTCCTCCCCCGCCAGGCGCGCCTGCGCGCCTTCCTCCAGTTAAACACTTCGATCCCCCGCGCCGTCCCCCTGCGTACCCGTGTCGCGTTCCTGCGCGCCGTCCTGCGCGGCGAGCGCCGCGCCACGCTCCGCTGGTTCGCCCGCGCCTGCGCGCAGGTGAGCCTGACGCGGCAGATCGTCTATGTGGGGGCGCAGGGGGACGTGCACGAGACTGCTCGGCAACCGGCATAATGGCGCGCTGCTGGGATCGAGATGAGTGCGCTGGGTGTGCCCCATGATTGGTGGTGGATCTCGAAATGGGGTCTCGTGCGCGTGCATTGGTGGGCCCAGCGGGTCGACCCTCGGGACGTTGACGCGCCTCCGGGGTTCGAGCAGACCGGGGAGCAGGAATCCGGGCCCGATGCCGAGTTCATGGATGCGTGGTGGGATCTGCATTGGATGGGGACGATCCGGCGCAATTGGTATCTGCGGCAGGATTTGGATTTGCTGGGGGCCTATCGAAGCCGGTGGGCGAGGAACACCGCGAGACGTCAGCGGGGGTGGTACCAGAAAATCATGGACAGAGTCCGCGGCGACGACGGTGGGGGAGTTCACCGCGAGCGGCGAGGAATCGAGGACGCCGACCTGTCCATAATAATGTTTGCATTGCTGGTCCTGTTGGCTGTCCTCGCCCTGCACTCGCACAGATACGCCGCGGGGCCAAACGCCCTGGAGACGAGGCTTCCGCCCGGCACGCTGGCGACCCGGGCCTTTTTCAACCAGTTCCCGCCCGAGATGCACGCCGATCTCGAGCGCGATCTGGGGATGCGCTAGCCCGGGGCGGGGAAACGGCCACCGCCGCCAGCACGGCCAGGAACGGTTCCAGGGGCAGGCGGTACCGGACGGAGGCGATCCAGATCGAGTGGACCAGTCCCAACGCCAGGATCGGTCCCGCCATCAGGAGCCGGTCCGGACGATCGAGCCGCCCGAGTCCGACCAGCCCCAGGGGGAGCCAGAGGAGCACGGCGAGGCGGGTCCCGACGTCGGCATACCGGACGGAATCCGGGAAGAGCAGGGTCCTCCCCGTCCGCGCGATGGCCGCATGGACCCCCAGCGCGGCGACCAGTCGCACCGCCAACGCGATCCCCAGGAGCGCGCCGAACCACGAGGCGCGCGGAGGCCCCGTCAGTACGGGCAGGGCGATCCGCCCCTCCTCGCGCGCCCCAACCCTGAAACGGCGACGGCGGGACTCGCATCCATGGCGCGGGGGGATGGACTCAACCTTTCGCGCGAGGCGCCCCGGACAGGTGACGGACCCATGCGGGCAGGAGCGCCGCCCCGCGGCACGCCAGCACCACGGGCCGCAGGAGACGGGCGAACAGGAGTCCCGGCGCCCCTCGCCGCCCGTAGCGGTAGGCGAGGAACGGCCCGGAAGGAACGATCGTGCGCCAGAGTTCCACGGCCTTCGCCCCCGGCCCGGGGCGGAACGCGATCCGCAACAGGATTCCCAGCTTGGGCATGCGTGCCGAGCGCTCGCAGACAACCTTGCGATAGATCGTCGCGAACCATCCGGCGCCCGCCGCGTCCCGCAGCGCCGTCAGGACCCCGTCCGGAACGTCCGCCCCCCCCTGTTGCCGCGCATAGGACAGGCCGTGGTGGAACGGGAGGGCGAGGCGCAGGGCGCGGATCTCCTCCAGCACGCGCGTCCAGTCGATGTTCCCCGCCTCGGACCGCAGAAGCACGGCCACGTCCTGCGCGAAACGACGGTCCAGGCACCCCCGGTGGAGGGTCTGGTAGGCCACGAGATGGATCAGGGCGTCTTCCGGGTGCATCACGGCCCGCATCCGGCCCGCGATGGGGCGCCGGACCGCCCGCCTCCATACCGCCTCCGGTTCCAGCGCAACAGCGAGTTCCGTGGACAGATCGATGCAATGGCCGCCGCGCGCCGAGCGGAAGCTGGGATTCCCGTTCGCGAACGGTTCGTACCCGCCCCCGGCGAGGATCCGCGCGATGCCGCCCAGGCTCTCCTCGCGGACCAGCAGGTCGATGTCGCTGATGTGGCGAAGCCCCATCGCGCCGCCGTACGCCCTGCCCAGCAGATCGACCCCCTTCAGGGGGAGCGCCGGGATTCCAACCGCCTCGAACGCGTCCAGGAGGACGCCCGCCTCACGGACCGCGTCGTGGACGCACCGCGCCCTCCGCGCGTACGCCGCGAGGAACGGTTCCACCCGGCCGGTCGCGGTGAGGCTCACCCTGGAATGGACGGAGCGTCCCCGTCCCCCTCGCCGAGGGCCCCGATCTCCAGTAGTTGGGCGAAGACCCGCGAGAGGTCCGCGTCCAGCCGTTCGGGTCCCACGTCGTATTCCTCCAGGAGCGTCCGCCGGATCTCCTCCACGGTACGCCGGCCGTCCACCAGGTCCCAGATGCGCGCGCCGATCTCGTTGAGCGTGAAGATCGCCTGGTCGTCCGCGAGCTCCTGGTAGATCGGGACCAGGACGACCTCGTCGAGGATCCGCCGCGACACGACGTTGTCGCTCCGGCGATAGACGGTCGAGGGCGCCGTCATGCCCGGACGCCTCCGTCGGGGCGCAACAGGAGCCTCGCCAGCGCCCGCAGTTCCGACAGCGCCGCGCGCCCCCGCGCGCGCCACCTCATCCCGAACCGTTCCGGGTCGATGGACAGGTCCCCCCGGTCGATCCGGACCACCTTGCCTTCCAACCGGCGCGCGGCGATCCATCCCCCCCGGGCGCGCGCATCCCCCCGGGTCAGGACCCCGCTCTCCCCGCGGAAGCGGCGTCCGCGCGTCACCCGGTGAACCGTCATGGCTCCCGCGCCGCCCCCCTCCCCGTTTCCCGTCTCGCGCACAAAGACCGCGAGGTCGCCCGGCCGGAACGTCTCCGGCGCCTGCCTCTTCATCACCAGGGCATCCCCCGCCCGGATCCAGGGGCGCATGCTGCACCCCGCCGAGACGCAGCGTACCGTCCTTCCCTGGCGGAGCAGGGCGAGGAGCATGTCCCGGATCGCCTCCGCCACGACCGGGGAGACGGTGATCTCTCTCATGCCGGATCCTTTCCTTGGCGGCCCCCCCCGCGGGGGTCCCGCCCTGGGCGGTCCCACGCGTCACGGTGCCACGCCTGGCGGAGCGTCGCCAGAGCCTTGTGGTTCGGGACGCAGGCGTTGACATCCCCCATCTCCAGGAACGAGGCGCCGGAGGTCCGCTCGCAGAAGCGGCTCACGGGGCAGGCGGGGCATTCGTGCGCGTCCGTCGCGGGGGTGTGGTCAACGTACGAGACGAGAGCCTTCCACCCTTCCGCGACGCTCCCGGCCAGCAGGTCGTAGCCGGGCGCGTAGACCGACAGGCACAGGTTCGCCTTGCCATAGGGGGTCACCACGATGCGGCTCCGGCCGCACTGGCACGCGAAGGGCCCCGCGGGGGCGGTCCCGCCGCACGGGTCCGGACCGGCCGGGGCGTCCTCGGGCGCGGTGGGGGGCGCGCCAGAGGGGTCCAGGGGGAAGGCGCCGCGCCGCAGGGCCGGGGCGGCGACGCAATCGCGCCAGATCCGGTGCGCCGTCGCCTCGTCGATGCGGTGGCGCAGGGGGGAACGGTCGCCGTCGACGCGCGGGTGGATGTCGGCGCTGTACTGGAAGGGCAGGCCCATCCTCGCGCAGAGCGAGCGCATCGCGTCGATCTCGTGCGCGTTCTCTCGCAGGATCACCGAGGTCAGAAGCACCCTCACGCCGCGCCTTCGCAGGCGGGTCACCCCGGCCAGGAAGCGCCGGAAGGAGCCCCGCACGCCGGTGACGCGCTCGTAGGTCTCCCGCGTGGCGCCGTACAGGGAGACCTTGACGTGCAGGGGGTTGACGCGTGCGAGGCGCTCGGCGACCTCGCGCATGATGCGCGTCGCGTTCGTGCTCACGGTGATCTGCATGCCCAGCCGTTTTGCATGGGCAAGCACCTCGGGCCAGTCCCGCCGCGTGAAGAGTTCCCCCCCCGTGAACGCGACGAAGGCGGTCCCTTCCCCGTGGAGCCCGTCCAGGATGGAGCGGACCTGCGCGGTGGTCATCTCGCCCCGGGCCTTGTGCGTCGGGTTGTAACAGTGCACGCAACGCAGGTTGCACCCGTAGGTCAACTCGACGAAGGCGTACACGGGGACCCTCTTGCGCTGTGCGCGCTCCTGCAGGCTCCGATGGAACGCGGCGAGGGGGCGCTCCCGGATCGCCGCTCTCCCCGCAAGGGTCATCGGGCGGCCCCCCGCATCGCCGCCCCATGCCTTTCGCGAAGGAACGCGACCACGTCCGGATCCTTCCGGAACGAGAGCGCCGAGCAGGGGACACTCCGCAGGAGGTCCTCCGTGACCTGCAACTGCGCCGAGCGCGTCCGCGCGTCCCAGCGCGGGCCGTAGACCTGCGGGTAGACCGCGGCGAAGCTTTGCGTGAGGCCCTGCGGGCGCACGGAATGGCGGGTCCCGTGCGAGATGAGATAGATCTGCCGGAGCGGCGCCGACGCGTCGGTCGCCACGGGCCGGCTTCCCGGCCAGGGACTTCCGAACACCCTGTATTCCCCGCCCAAGCGGCGGATCAGGGTCCGCTCGTCCCCCAGGACCGTCGCGCCCGCGCGGCGCCAGAACTCCCACAGGGTGGTCTTGCCCGTTCCGGAACGACCGACGAACAGGATCCCCCGTCCGGCGTCGATGACCCCGGACGCGTGGCACAGCAGGCCCGGCTGGGGGGAGTGCGCCAGGAACCGGATCAGGCAGTGCGTTGCCACGGGCCCGACCAGCTGGTGCAGGCTCCAGGTGGGGGCGGACGGCCCGCTCCCGCCGGCCTTCCCGCGCCGGGGCCGCACGAACACCTCGCCCCGCGTGAGGCCGGGGTCCAGCCGCGCCACCTGCGCCGTGCGCCGCAACTCGAGATCCATCGTCTCGAAGCGATAGCCGTCGCGCTCCCGGTAGACCCGCCAGTTCCCTGGTGCGCGGTAGAGCGCCCGCGCCGACGCCGGACGCCTCGGGAAGCGGCCCGCCCGGACGAGGAACTCGACGTCCGCCGATGCGCGGAGGGGGCGCAGGAAGGGGATGTAGTAGTCGTGGACGTCCCGGAGCGGGAACCCCGCGCTCCGGAACGCCAGGCGCGCGCCGGCGAGCTCCAACACGAAACCGGGGGGCGCCGGGCGGTCCGGAATCGATGTCCCCTCGCGTCCCTCCATGGCGACGGCTAGGAGGCTCCCGAGCTGTCACTCGCGCCGTGCTCCGCCTTGCGGCACCCGCCGGAGGTGCACTTCGCGGTATGGCTGTCCGCCGCACTCGTATACGCCCCGCTGCACGTCCCCAGGACGGCCTGCTGCGGATCCAGGGTCACGCGGAACAGTTCCGGCGACGTCCAGGGCTTCTTTCCCGTCCGCCTCGGCATGGATCCTTCCGTCATCGTCCCCTCCCCTCGCGCTCGAACGGCGAATGAACGTCCAGGCCCAGGCGCCGCGCCCGCGCATGGGCCGTTTCGCAGAAATGCCCCACGGGATCCTCCGCCCGTCCGGATTCCGGCGAGGCGATCCCGCTCTTCTTGTCGCACTGCGCATGGACACGGCAGTCCCGGCACGGGGAGGTGTCGGGGTAGACCCGCGCGCGGATCGCGGCATTCTGGCGCTCGAACGCCCGGGCCAGGTCGATCCGCGGGGCGTGGGCCAGGTCCACGCCCGGCGCCCTCGACCAGACGCAGCTCCCCAGGCGCCCATAGGGGTCGACGATGAAGCTGTTGCTTCCGCAGCCGCACCGGTACAGCGCCGAGGGAGGCCGGGGGAAGAGGTCCCCGTCCGCACCGTGCGCGCCGGCCGCGCGGCACCCGCTCCCGCCGTCCGGCGCGTCGCACGCGCCTTCCAGGGCGACGATCTCCTCCGGCGACAGCCGGTAGGACGCCGGCGCGATCGACCCCGCCAGGTCTGGATAGATGTCCGTGCTGACGTGGAACGGCAGACCGAAGGAGGCCAGGAGCGAGCGGATCTCCCCCAGCCTGCCGCGGTTGAGCGTCATCGCCTTGGTCTTGACCTTGAGAGGGAGCCCGCGGTCGAGGAGCAGCCGCACCCCCTCGCAGAAGCGCGCGAACGACCCGGGCACGCGCGTCACCGCGTCGAAGACCGCCGCGGATCCGCCGTGGCAGCTCGTCTCGATCGCGAAGGGCCGGCGCTCCGCCAGCCGGTCGGCGATCGGCCGCGTCACGGTCGTGACGTTCGTGAACAGCGTGACGAGAAACCCCTTGTCTTGCGCGTGATCGTAGATCCCGAAGAAATCCGGCCGCCGGAAGATCTCCCCCCCGGTCAGGCAGAGCCACAGGCAGCCGTCCCGGTGCATCGCGTCCAGGATCCGGAGGATCTCCCGGCGCGGGAGCTCGCGCGCGACGTCCGCGGGATGGTTGTGGCAGTCGGTATAGCAATGCACGCACCGCAGGTTGCAGCGGTAGGTCAGCTCGATCTGCCCCCGCAGGGGGAGCCCGGACCTCGCGGCGCCCTCGAAGAGCCGCGCGCTGAAGGCCGCGTAGTCCCGCTTTGGAATCGAGCCCCTCTCGCGCGCGGCGATCGTCATGGGGCGCCCCGCTTCTCCCCCCACAGGCAATGGCTCATGTGGACCATGAAGCTGCGGCGGCTGTTCCGCCGGATCCATGGGATGTTGTCCTTCTCCTCCAGGAGCCGGCACGTCCTCTGGAGGCGGTCCTTCAGCGCGCCGTGCGGAGAGGGTCCCGCGCCGTTCCCCCCCTGCATCCTCGCGAAGTCCCGGAAGCCGTCGATCGAGGCCAGGACCTGGAGGCCGCCGGGTTGCAGCACCCGGGCCATGTCGTCCAGCAGGGCCAGGCCGTCGTCGGCAACCTCGCTCACGTGGAAGCACGCCACCGTGGAGAAGAACCCGTCCCCGAACGGAAGCCGCGCCCCGGAGGCGACGAGAAAATCCGCGTTCCGCCGCGTGTCGGCCCGGAAGGGGCGCTCCACGGAGACGTCCGACACCTCGTACGCGCTGTAGGTCCCCTTCGGGCAGGGAACGCCCTTGGCGATCTGCCGCGCGACCAGGGCGGTCCGGAAGCACAGGTCGACGCCGTAGACGAAGGACGAGCGGCGCGCCAGATCGTGCACGAACCCCCCGACGTGGCAGCCGACCTCCAGAGCCCTGCCGCCGGCGGGGCGGCCGGAGCGCGCGAGGTACGCCATCGCCTCCCCCTGCGGGCTGTCGGGGATCCCCGTCAGGTGCGCCGCCACCGATCCGGGCGGGTACGCCTCCGTCGGCGGGGGACGGTAGTGGAACTCGATCCCGGCGCTGATGTACTGCGGGTCGCGATCGACGTGGGTGATCCCGGGCCGCTTGAACAGGTCGCCGTGGGGCCGCTCCATCGTGTCGAGCATCCGTTCGGTCAGGAACCGCCTCGTCCGCGCGTCGAACTCGCCGTGCGCCTGCTGGGCTTCCTCCATCTGGTAGTAGTGGGTGCGCAGGTAGGGCCCGAGCGGTTCCACCAGGACGGGAACGCCCAGGAGAACGGGGTATCGCGTGCCGCATCCCGTGCAGGCCAGGAGCGCCTCCAGGATCTCGTCGCCGTCCGCCGGGGCGCGAGGCGCCGAGGCGCATGGCGCCGGGGCGCGAGGACGGAGCACCGGGTGGCTGCCGTCCGGGACCAGACCCGCGCGGCAGGGGCGGCCCTCCCGATCGGCCGGGCACGCGATGTCGCGAAGGGTATCGAGCCTCACGGCGGCCCCCCGGGAACCGTTTGGGGACGGGCGGCGAGAGCCTGCGCCGCGTGCGTGTCGCGCTCGGCGTCCGTCGGTGCGGCGGGGCATCGATTGGGGCATGGGAATCCCGGCAGGGCGGCGAAGAACCCCTCGCGGAACGAGCCGCTGCGCAGGTCGTACCCCTGCCTGCGGTTCTCCGAGCACAGGGACAACTGCCCGTAGGCGTCGATGTGGAATCGGAAGCGCCCCCCGCCGCACCGCACGCCGTCCCGGCGGAGGCTCCGGCGGTACCTTCGGTCCTGGAGGCGCCGCTCGGCGCGGAACTGCGCGTCCGCCCGCTCGATCCGGCGGACCTCCTCCACGGGAAGTTGGATGCGGTCCGCGTCGGTCGCACCGTCGAGCCGGGGGCGCAGGACGGATCCGAACTGGTACTGCACTCCGGCGAGCCCGCCGGCCCACGCCTTGATCTCGCGCACCTCGTCCCGGTTCACCGTCATCCCGAGCGTCTTGATCGTCAGAGGCAGGCCGCGCTCCAGGAGCAGGCGGATCCCCTCCCGGCAGCGGTCGTAGGACCCCGGTCCCTGGGTGATCCCGTCGAAGGAGGCGCGCGTCATGCCGTGGAAGCTGATCTCGATCATCCTGGGCGTGTAGCGCTTGAGGTGATCGGCGACCTTCGGCGTGATGAGCGTCCCGTTGGTGAAGAGGGTCAGGAGGAACCCCAGTTCCTTGGCCCGGGTGTAGATCCCGATGAAATCCGGACGCGCCAGGGGCTCCCCGCCCGTCAGGCAGAGCTCCAGGCACCCGGCGTCGCGCAACTCGCCGAGGATGCGGAGGATCTCCGGGGTCGCCAACTCGCGCCGGATGCGCCCCGGGGTGTTGAAGGGATCGGTGTAGCACATCACGCAGTTCAGGTTGCACCGGCAGGTCAACTCCCACTGCCCGAGCAGCGGGAGGGCCCCGCTGCCGCAGGCGTCCCGGAGGCGGCCCAGGAAACCCAGCCGTGAATCCGCGCAGGGTGCGCCCACGCCGTGATCTTGCGGGCCGGTGCTTGCCCTGTCAACGGAGCCTCCCGCCTCCCGACTTCTGTCTTCCGGTTCCTTGCGCGTACGATCTCATTCGACTTGAGGATTCTTCACTTGTTCAGCGACTGGAAATGGACCGGCCCCGCGGAGCCGGCGCTGGATCTCGTCGCAGCGCAGCGCGAGATCGGGCTCGACGTCACGCTCGCCTGCACGCCACTCCCGTTCGAGGCGCGCGACACGATCGAGGCGCACGCGCGGCGGCGCGGGATCGAGATCCGGACCGACCTGGCCCTCCGCAAGCACTACCACCCATGGCACAACTGGCGCGACCGCGGGCGGCTGCGGACGATCCTGAAGAGGGAGAAGTTCAACGTCGTGCATTGCCACCGGCTCCAGGATCATTGGGTCGCGGCGGCGGCGATGCGGGGACTCCCCCCTACCCACCGCCCCATCCTGGTCCGGACCTGCTACGACGGCGTCCCGCAGATCCCCCACTGGCGCAACCGCCGGCTGTACGCGGGGGTGACCGACTGGCTGATCCACGCCTCGGAGGCGGCGTGCAAGGAGGACGCGCGGAACTTCCCCCTTGCCGGGCGCGCGAGCGTCATCCCCGCCCCCCTGGACACCCGGCGGTGGCGGCCGGACCGCACGGATCTCCCCGACCTGCGCGGCAGCCTCGGGCTCTCGCGCGACCACGTCGTCTTCGGGATCGTCGCCCGGATCCAGGGGAAACGCCGCTTCGATCTGCTGTGGGAGGCGTTCGTGCGCGCCTCGCGGGAGGTGCCGCAGGCGCGCCTCGTGGTGATCGGCCGCGGGACGAGGCAGCGTGAGGTCGCCGAGGAACCGCTTCGCAAGATGGGGCTCACCGACCGCGTGATCCTCGCCGGGTACCGCGTCGAGGACTACGACGCCGCGCTGGCGACGCTCGACGCGAAGATCTACCTCGTCCCCGGGACCGACGGCACCTGCCGGGCGCTCCGCCAGGCGATGGCGATGGGGAAACCCGCGATCGGGACGCGCCGGGGGATGATCCCCCAGATCGTGACGGACGGCACCGATGGCATCCTCGTGGACGAGACCCCGGACGCGCTCGCCGGTGCGATCGCGCGCCTGGCGAACGACATCGACCTGCGCGCTCGCATGGGGATCGTCGCCGCCGCCAAGGCGCGCTCGGAGTGGGACGCCATGGCGGTCGCGCGGAAGGTCGCGGACGGGTACTCCCGCCGAGCCGATGGGGTAAAGTAGCCCCATGCGCCGCGCCCTCCTTGCGATCGGGGCGATCCTGCTGGCCCCCGCGGCGGGCGCGAGGGCGCAGGACGCCGCCTTCACGGCGACGGCGGACCCCGCCGCGGCACCCGCACCCCTGACGCGCCTGGCGATCCGCGCCGCCACGGCGCTCCCGGAGGGGGCGGTCGTCTCGGCCTCGATCCTGCGCCGCCTTCGCGCGCAGGACGGGACCGACACCGAGCGGTGGGTCAACGCGCGGCGCGGACGGGTCGTGGCGGACGGATCCGCGGTGGTCGAGTTCGACTTCCAGGATCCGCTCCCGGCCGGCCGGTACAAGATCTCCGTGACGTTCGACGCGCAGAGGCAGACCCCGAGCGTCCGCGAGACGGCGGGGGCCGGGGGCGACCTCTCCACGGAGACCGCCGTCGAGGTCGGCACGCCCATCGAGATCGAACTCGAGATGGAATGGGGCGCCGGCAAGATCTGGAACGCGTGGGACCGCCTCGACGCGATCCGCGCGGACCTGAAGTCCGGCGCGCCTCCGACGCCCGACGATGCCCGCGCCCGGATCGCGCAGACCGCGGGGCGCCTCGGCCGCGCCCTGTCCGGAAGCCCCGTCGCCCAGACGCTCTTCCCGCGCGGCGAGGAGGCGCTGGGGGCCTACGCGCGGGCGCTCGATGCGTTCGCCTCCTCGCCGGGCCCCGTCGAGCCCGCGGAGGCCGCCGCGGCGCGCGCCGCGGCGGTCCGGACCGTGGCGGAGGAGTTCATCCAGACGACGGGCACGGAGGAATCCGGTTGGATCGCCTTCGTGCACCAGGAGTTCTGGATCAACCGGAGCCACCAGAGGCTCGGGGAGGAAGGGTGGGCCGGGTTCCTCGCTCAACAGCGCGAGCGGCTCGACGGGATCGAGTCGACCTACCGAGGATGGCGCGAGCCGGACGAGGGGGCATCGAGCCCGCATACGGAGGTCGCGGCCCTCCTGCCACCCGCACCGATCGAGATCTGCGAAACGTTGCGCGCCGTCCTCGACAACTTCGAGAACGACCGCCGGGGCGGCCTCGCCAACCCCGGGCCGGATTCCCGCCGGCTCGTTCAGTCGCTGCCGTTCCGGCGGCGGTAGGACCCTACCCCGCCCGCCTTACGATCTCCCGCGCGAGGAGCGCAGCGTCGCGCGCGTCGGAGGCCCGGATCCGATCGCAGGGGGGCGCCATCCCCTCCTCCCCCATCCCGCGGTCGACCTGCTCGTGCCGGTCGAGCCGCTTCGCCTGCTCGAACCAGGGGTCGTGGTCGGCGCACCGCGCGGCGAGGAACTCCAGCGAGGAGGCGGAGAACTCGCCGGGGTCGACCCCGCGCGCGAGCAGGAACGCCTCCATCCCGTACGCGGCCGACTCGAGCGCGGCGCCCAGCGCCCAGTCGTTCGCCCCCTCGCGCAAGAGGACGTCGGCGACCCGCAGGGCGTGTTCCGCCTGGCGGCGGTGCCGGGCGGCCTCCGCGGCGGCGTCACGCGGCACGTCGAGCCCCGCCCCCCCCTGCAGCTCCCCCGGCATGTCCTCCTCGTCGAACCCGAGCCGGTGGCCGATCTCGTGGTATAGCGTCCGTTCGATCTGGTCGCGAAGCTCCTCCACCGTCCCGCACCACTCCTCCAGGGGGCGCTTGTAGATCTCGACGGCGCCCGGGAGATCGTGCCGCGGCCCGTCCGCCTCCGCGATCGACGGCCCGGTGAACAAACCGAACGGGTAGTGGGGAGGCCGCACCCCCAGGTCGATCATCGTCGCGTCGTCGGGATAGTCGACCACCCGGATCGCGAGCCCGGACAGGTACCGCCGGAACCCCTCCGGCAACGCCTCCACGGCGCGGTCGACGATCCTGCGGAACTCGCGCTCGGGGAGATGAACAGGCATCGTGCTGAACAGGATAAGCGTTCCATCCGATCCGCAGGCATTCGGAGCCATCGCTCGCCCGACACGTTCCGCGGCCAGGGATGGCCGCGGTCGCCGAGCGGAGCGCCAGGGTCCCCGCGCGCATGATTCCGCGCGTGGGGTGGCGCGCAGCGAGGCAGGGCGACGAGCGCACCGCGCGAGGAGCCCTCCGCATGCCAGCGGACAGGACGTCCGCTGGCATGCAGTTCAAAACGGAGAGGGCGGGATTCGAACCCGCGGTGGGGATTGCTCCCCACACCGGCTTAGCAAGCCGGCGCATTCGACCGCTCTGCCACCTCTCCTATTGGTCGGCTGCGGGACAGTCTACCGAAGGGACTTCGCCGCGAACGTCTCGATCTCGGCGCGTGTCGGCATCGAAGAGGCCGCCCCCCATCGCGTGCAGGAGAGCGCCGCGGCGGCGCAGGCGGTCCGCGCGGCGTCCACCAACTCGCGCCCCTCGCACAGGAGGACCGCCAGGACCCCCGAGAAGCAGTCGCCCGCGCCGGTCGTGTCGGTCGCCTCGATCCGGGGCGACGGGACATGCAAGGCATCCGCATCGTGGGGAAGGACGCATCCGTCGGGGCCGAGGGTGGCGAGCCACCGGCCCCCGTACCGGCGTGAGGCATCGAGGACGCCCCGCCGGGCGTCCTCGACCCCGCGGATCTCGCGGCCCAGGTATGCCCCCAACTCGAAGGCGTTCGGGGTGAAGAGCGTATCGGTCGGATAAGCGGAACCGTCCCCGAGAAGATCTGGCCGGACCGATCCCGGCGTGACCTGCAGGGGAACCCCCCTCTGGCGGCAGAGGCGCGCCAGATGCGCGACGACCGGTGGCGCGACGCCGAAGGTCACCGGGACACGTTGCGCGTCGCCGGGAACCTCGACGATCCTCTCATAGTGCGCGGGCGTCAGGAGCGGGTTCGCCCCCCTCACGGCCTGGATCGCCACCTCGCCGCCCGGCAACCGGAAGGCGAACGCCTGTCCGGTCGCGGCGCCGGGGATCGGGATCACCCCGTGCGTGTCGATCCCCTCGGTCCCGAGCCAGGCGAGGAGTTCCCGGCCGGGACTGTCGTCCCCGACGGCACCGAGAAGGCGTACGTCCGCCCCGGCGCGCGCGGCGGCGACCGCCTGGTTGAGCCCCTTCCCTCCGAAGGAGCGGTGGAGCGTCTCCGAGTGGCGGGTCTCGCCCGGCGAGGGGAAGCGGTCGACGCCGATCGCGCAGTCGACGTTCACGCTGCCCGCGCACAGGATCCGGACCCGACCCACCCGCGCATTCTACGGCGCATTGAAAACGGGTATCACCTGTCCGGATGGACGACCCCCTCGCGCGGGCGTACCTCGACACAGCCGGACGGGCATACGGCGCGCGCCCCGCACAGGACCGGGCCGTCCGACTCCACGACGCGAGGCCGGGGCGAGACGACCCGCGTGCGCGGTCGTGGGACTGGCTCCCCGGTGCGCCGGTGCGGGAAGCCCCCCGCCCCGAGGGGATCTCCGGCGCCGATCACGCCACGGACCTGACCGCCCGGACGCTCGCCGCGCGGCCGGAGCTCGCCCGGGGCAGGTCCATCCTCGAGATCGGGTGCGGGACAGGGACGCTCCTGACGCTGGCGGGGCGGCTCGGCGCATCGCGCATCGCCGGCACCGAGATCGACGAGGCAACTCTGACGTGCGCGCGCGCGACGCTCGCGGCCAACGGGACGCGCGCCGACCTCCACCGATGCGACCTGGATGCGGGCGTGCCTCCCTCCGACCGATACGACCTGATCATCGCCAACCTCCCGCAGAAGCCGTGCCATGCCCCCGGAGCGCTCCTCCTGGCGCAGGACGGCGGGCCGGACGGCACGCGCCTCCTGCGCAGGTTCCTGAACGCGGCGCCGGGACGCCTGGCGCCCGGAGGGAATCTCCTGCTCATCCTCCACACCCTGTCCGACACGGGGATCTGGGAGCCGATCGTGGCGGCCTACGACGTCGGGATCACCGCCTGGCGGCGGCGCTTCACGACACCCTACGACCGTGGCCCGGCGTGGGGCAGGATCCGGGAACTCGCCTCGAAAGGGAGCGCGTTCCTGGGCCGCTCCCCGGAGGGGGAGTATTTCATCCTGTTCCAGCTGCTCCTCACGGTTCGATCGTCAACACCTCGACGGACGGATCCTGGCCGCGGCGCCACCCCTTCACCTTGAAGCGCGCGCGCTGGCGCTCCCCCGTGAGGCGGTCGGCCCCCTCGGCAATCGGGAGAGACTGGCCGTTCCCCTCCAGGACGAAGACGGGGCGCCCCTCCTGCTCCCGCAGGGAACCGACGGCGGTGAACGTCACGCCCAGGACGCGGAGGTTCCGGATCCCGGAGTTCTCCATCCGGCGGACGAGTTCAGTGAAGGAGAGCGGCTCCTCGCCGCGGCAGTCGATCTCGATCGCGTCCCCCTCGAACCGGATGTCCCCCCCATCCTGCTGGGCCATGCGACGCATCGTCGCGCGGCACATCTCGCACGACAGGCAGCCGGTGATGTCCATGTGGATCGTGGCGACCGGCTCCGGACGGAGGACCGGCGCCTCCACCGTGCCCGCACCCTCGCCACCACACCCCGCGATCAGGACGACGACCGATACGGCAACGATCTCTCTGAAGTCCATGACCCCTCCTAGTACATCCACGCCGCACCCAGGTTGAACCTCTGCAGGGAATCGTTCCACGAAGCGTCGTCCTCCCAGTTCTCTACGTCCGCCTTGAGCACCACTTGCGGATGGGGATAGAAGGCGAGCCCGCCGACGACGGCCCAACGGCGCGCCTCGGGGTCCCGGTTGAACCCGGGGGGCGTGTCCTCGTTGGTGTCGAGCTTCTCCCACCGCGTGAACGGGACGAACTCCCACCCCTCGTGCCACGCCGGGCGGTAGTGGTACGCGGCTCCGACGAAGCCCCCCTGCATCACGGACCCGATCGGCGCCCCCTCCAGGCGGGAGATCTTCTCCGCCTCGTCGAGGTCGAGCCTTACGAAGACCCCTTCCATCTCGACGTTCCCGCGACGCCAGTGGACGTCCGCCGTGCCGATCCCGAGACGGGCGTTGCCTCTGAAGGCCGCCTTGGAGACGTCGTCCTGATCGACCTCCCCGACGTACCCCGAGGCGCCGACGCGGAACCCCTCGCGGACCTGGACCTCGATGCGCCCGACCGCCGCCAGGTCGTCCGCGGCGCCCTGATTCCCCTTCGAGCGTCCGCCGCGCACACCGTCCATCGTGGAGAAGTTCTTCCCGTTGGCGCCGATCGACAGGCCGGCGACGACGTACGTCCGGAACGAAAGACGCCCATCGAGGAACGACCCAGCCAGCCCCGCCCCGTTCTCCTGCCATGTCTGCGGGATCAGGCTCACATAGGTGCGCGGACGGTTCACGCTATAGAAGTTCGGCGGTTCGTGGAACTCGTTGAGGGGGCCGACCGGCATCAGGAGGGATCCGACGCGCAGGCTTACGTTGTCGGTCAGGTCCATCTCGATGAGGGCGTACTCCAATTCCATCGACCCGGCCGCGTGCTCGAAATCGACCTCGGAATCGATCCGGATCGTGTCGCTGAACTCGTACCCCATCCCCCAGACGAACCGGTGGAAGTCGAGTTCCGAGGCCTGGCCGCGGTTGTCCATCACTCCCTCTTTCGGGAAGTGCCCGTGCATCTCGCCGTACCCGTGGAAGTGGAAGGGGGAATCCCCCTCCGCCCCGAACGACGCCGCCACGACGACAACCCCCATCCCCACCGTCCAACCAACGATCTTCCGCATCATCTCATTCCCTTCCGGCCCACCTTGGCCAGGCTGCGCGCCAGCGCGGGACGAGCGAGCCCCGCCTGAATCGGCGGGGCCTCGCGGCGAACCCCGCGACCTTTATTGACATCCACTCTCAACATGGCGGAGCAGACTATTGATGTTGAGACTCAATCGCAACAAGAAAAAGAAGAAAAATACGCGCCGACGCAGCGTGCGACTCACCCCTTCGCGCAACGCGAGCAGTAGCCGGTAACGCGCAGCTGGTGGTCGAGGTGGACGAACCCGTGATCGCGGCAGACGCGCATCTTCTGCCGCTCGAGGGGCGGGTCGAAGAACTCCACCACCTTGCCGCATCGGACGCACTCGAGGTGGTCGTGGTGATGCCCCTGCTCGAAGTCGTAGTGCGTCAGCTTCCCTCCGTAGACGATCTTCTTGAGGAACCCCCCCTCCACGAGGAGCGACAGGGTCCGGAAAACGCTCGACTTCGAGACCCGCCCGCCACCGCGAGCGCCCTGCTTCCCGTACAGGTCGTGGAACAGGTCGTCGCTCGTGAAGTGGCGGTGCCGCGAGAAGATCTCGCGGAAGATCGCGAGCCGCTCGGAGGTCACCCGCAGGCGCTTCTGCCGCAGGTGGTTGCGGAACCGCTCCTCCCTCTTCTCCGCGTGCATGGGCGGAGGGGATTCTATGCGAATCTCAGGCGGCCGGGGGACCGTACCGCTGGCACAGCTCCCGGTAGCGCGGGTCCGCGCGCATGCCCGCCAGGTCCGGGTCCTTGTCCATGCTGTGGAAATCCAGGTACCCGAGGACCATGGCCCGCTCGATGGACGAGAACGCCTCGTCGAGACGATCCAGGAGCGCGAGGGAACACGCCAGGTTGTAGTGGACGATCGGGTCATCCGGACGCAGGTCGGTCAGCCGCCGGTCGACGTCGGCCCCCTCCTGGTACCGCCCGGTCTGGGTGTAGAGGTTCCCGAGGCGGAACATCACCTCGGGGAATTCCGGCCAGCGCGTCAGGATCCGTTCGAAGAACTGGATCTCGAACTTGCGCTGTGGCTCGGTGTCGCGGTCCCGTGACATCCCAGGGGTAGTATCGGCGCGCGGGGCCGGGAGTTGAAGAAATCCCGTTTAGAATCCCCCCGTGCCCCGCTTCCAGATCGGCCAGACCGTCGTGGTCGCGCGCCCCCCCTTCCTCCACCAGGGGATCTTCGTGAAACGCGGCGCGCGGGTCGTGGTGAAGGGGATCATCGAGGAGACCGACGCCGCCAGGTACCGGGTGGAATACCTCGACTTCGAGATGCAGCCGCACCTCGTAGAGATGGCAGAGAGGGACCTGGAGCCGTGCGCGACACAGGAACCGATCCCAAAACCGCTTGTCGTCCCGAGGACCGTGAGGTTTCCGCGGACCGAGGGACCCGTGTCGGGCGCTCGACCGCCGAACACAGGTCCCTCGTCGCTCGGACGCGACTCGTTGGCTCCTCGGGACGACATATGACAAAGGCGACGTTCCAGTTCCTTGTCGGCCTCCTCCTCGCCGGCTGCCTCGCGACAGCACCCGCCGATCCCATCGCAGCCTGGGTCGCCTCGATCCCGCGCGGGACGGGGCCGTCGGGCGATGCGTGGACCCCCGTCGAAGCGCCCCCGGGAACGCCGACCCCCTACGAGCGTTTCTCGATCCGCATGGACTCTCCCGTCCGGCGCGCCGACGCGAGCGACCGGATCGCGGGCGAGTTCTTCCGCCCGGCGTCCCCGTGGGGGGCCATCGTCGTGCTCCCGGGGTACCGCTCCGGATTCTCGGTGGAGCGCTCCCTCTGCGACCGGATCGCCAGGGAGGGGCTCGCGGCGTTCCTCCTCCATCTCCCCTACCAGCAGTCGCGCGCCGAGCCCGGCGTCGAGACCGACGAGTGGACGATCTCCTCCGACCTGGAGCGCAACGGGCGGGTGCTGCACCAGGCGCTCGCGGACATCC
>JACQRN010000240.1 GCA_016206515.1 Planctomycetota bacterium
CGACGCGCCGACGGCGCGCGCTCTGGGCGGCGAGCCGAAGGCGGAGGCGTGGGTGGTGCTCGAGGCGCCTCCCGGGTCGGAGCTGTATTGCGGCCTGGCGGACGGCGTGGACGCCGGCGCCCTGCGCCGCGCTCTCGCCGGCGGGGACGTCCGCGCCTGCCTGCGCAGACTCGACGTGAAGGCCGGCGATTGCGTCTTCGTCCCGGCCGGGACCGTCCACGCGATGGGGAAGGGGCTGCTCCTCGCCGAGATCCAGCAGAATTCCGACACGACGTACCGCCTGCATGATTGGAACCGCAAGGGGCTCGACGGCCGGCCGCGCGCGCTTCATATCGAGGAGGCGTTCAAGTCGTTGCGCCAAGATCCGGCCGCGGGGTTGCGCGCGGGCCGCACGATCCGCAGCGCCGACGGGATCCACCGAACGATCTGGATCGAGGAGGGGCCGTTCACGCTCCAACGGATGACGTTCGACGCCCTCAAGCGCTGGCGCCTCGACCCGGGGTGCCTCTGCGTCGGCGTCCTGGAGGGGAAGGGGCGCCTCGGCCCCGAGATCTACTCTCCGGGCGAGTGGTGGCTCCTGGGGGCGGAGTGTTCGGCACGGACGCTCGTGGCGGAGACGACGACGACGCTGCTCCTGGCGACGCCGCGCTGATCCCGGATCGCCGGCTGTCGGGGCTCCCGGGGAATTTGACTCGGACCGGGTCGTGTGTTACATTGTCCTACGTGAGCAAGGGGCATCCCACGATCACGGTGCGTCTCCCGCGCGACCTGCGCAACGACCTGGAGCGCCTGCGCAAGGCGGAGCACAAGCCGTTGAGCGACCTGGTGCGCGAGTCGGTCCGGCAGTACGTTGCCGCTCGGGGATTCCGCCGCCTTCGCGGAAAGGTCCTGCCGTTCGCCGAGGCGCAGGGGCTTCTCACCGACGACGATGTGTTCCGTGCATTGTCGTGAGGGTTGTCCTCGACGCGAACGTCCTGATCGCCGCGTTCGCGACCCGGGGGCTCTGCCACGACGTCCTGGAGACCGCGCTCGCCCGGCATGAGGCCGTGACGTCCGAGCCGATCCTGGAGGAGGTGTGCGGGAAGCTGCGCGGGAAGATCCGGGTCCCGGCCCCGATCGTCGGGGAGATCCGCTCGTTCCTGCTGGAGAATCTGGAACAGGTCGAGCCTCTCCCGGTCGAGCCTTCCGCCTGCCGCGACCCGGGCGATCTCGCCGTGCTAGGGACGGCGGCTGCGGCGCACGCCGATGCGATCGTGACGGGCGATAAGGATCTGCTTGTTCTGGGATCGTTCGGGACCTGCCGGATCGTCACGCCCCGGCAGTTCTGGGAGGCGGCGCGGAGGGGATAGTCGTCAGATTGCGCTCATAGGGGTGCCGCCGGTGGGAATTGACCCGGCGCGGTGGCGGCAAACTTTACGCTCCCCCTTCGCGTACAGAGAATGCGCCACGTGCCGACCGGGATCGGAGGTGGGGTGGCGTATAGGTCTGATCGTGCAAGACAGATGGTTCGCCAGCAGCAGTTCTTGAGGAGAGCGGAGTCCGGGATTTCTCGTCGCCGAATGTCGTCTCGGATATCGCGGATATCTGTGCGGCAGTAGCCCAACTGTTCGTGGCATTCGATCATCTGGTTGTAGTCGTTCCAGAAGTTCTGGTCGGCGTACCAAGTCCCGTCCTGATTCGCCCGCATGGGTAGTGGCGGTTCACTCCTTGACTGGATGAGTGCGGAGACTCGTTTTGCGCAGCAGCGACGGCACGCGTAGGTTCTCCATGGATCCCACCACGCGGACTCCGGCTCATTGTTTACAAGGGAGTGAATATGCAGGAGCTCGATGGTGCGACGGTCGTCGTAAGAGCAAATACCATCGCACGGAATGTCCGTCATGGTCGGTGTTCTCGGAGGGGCTCTCGCCACTGCCCAATCCGCCTCCCCGCCGCACGGGTGTCGGCCAGCGGCGGGACGAGCGCGAACCGGACGTACCCGGTGCCGGGGTTGGTGCCGTCGGCCAGCGGCTCGGCGATTGCGCTGCCGGGGGTGACCGCCACCGCGATGTCGGGGTCGAGGAGGCGCGTGGCGAAGGCGACGTCGCTGACGCCTTTCGGAAGGCGCTGCCAGATGTAGAGGGTCCCGTCGGAGATGCACCGGGGGAGCCCCGCGCGCGCGAGGGCGTCGACGAGCGCGTCGCGCCGCGCGCGGGTGTCGCGACGCATCGCGTGGACGTGCTTCTCGTCGGACCAGGCGGCGATCGCGGCGTCCTGGACGAAGTTCGGGACCCCCGAGTCGATGTTCGTCTTGAGTTTCTTGAATGCCGCGACGAGCCGGGCGTCCCCCGCCACGAACCCGACCCGGTACCCGGTCATCGCGCTCCGTTTCGACAGGGAGTGGAACGCGAGGACCCCCTCCCTGCCGAACTCGAGCGCGGAGTGCGGCGGCTCCCTCGTGAAGTACATCTCCGTGTACGCCTCGTCCGAGAAGAGGGTGACGCCGCGTTCCTGGCATTCCTCCACGATCCGGCGCAGGTGCGTCGCGGGGGCCACCGCCCCGGTCGGGTTGTTCGGGTAGCAGATCCAGAGGAACCTCGCCCGCGCGGCGTCCCCCTTGCGGAACGTCCCGAGCGGGACGCGGAACCCCTCCGACTCCCGCAGGGGGTAGAAGACCGGTCGCCCCTCCGCGAACAGCGTTCCGCGGTACGAGGGGGGGTACCCCGGCGAGGGGCACAGCACCGCATCGGCCGGGTTCACGAACGCCTCGTGGGCGTGGAAGACCGCTTCCTTCGACCCCAGCGTCGCGCAGATCTCGGTCGCGGGGTCGAGCGCCACGCCGAACCGCCTCTTCATCCAGGAGGCGGCGGCCTCGCGGAACGGCGCGCTCCCGACGTACGAGGGGTACCCGGCTGAAGCGTGCCGGTCGACCGCGCGCTTGCACGTCTCGCGCACGATGCGCGGCGTCGGCGTCGTCGGATCCCCGACGCCGAAGTCGGTCGCCTTCACGCCGCGCCGCCGCAGCTCCTCGACCTTCCGGTCGATCTCCGCGAAGGCGTAGGCGCGAAGCCCCGCGAGACGCTTCGATGTCCGGTCCCGGGGCATGTCGTGTGTGGGCATACGCAACACCCGATGGTAGCGACGGTGGATCGTCCGCGGCAACGCTTCAGAACTCCGTGCGGGACAACGATATCCGGGGTGTGTGCCTCCATTCGTTTTTGGGCATCCGCTTTGCGCAGGGGTAACGGAGGACGTTTTGAAGGAGGGGAGCGGAATGCCGGATCGAGAGTCTGCTTCGCATCTCCCGCCGGATCGCGGCGTCGCGGGCGACATCGTCGCGGGGCGCGCGGGTCCGGCGGACGCACGCTCTCCCCGCACGTTTCTCTGCGCCGGATGCGGCCGCGAGGTGACGATCCATCCTGTCCTGTCCACGGGCGCGTCACCGCGTTCGGGCGCCCCACTGTGCATCTTCTGCCTGACCTTGCTCGGGAAGCATTGATCCCCGCCTTTCCCGTCGAACCCCGGGGCGATCCCGGGTAGACTCCCCCCAGACAATTCGGGTGCGTTGCCGACGGGCGCGGGAAGCCGGTGGGGGGGGGAGACCTCCGAATCCGGCGCGGTCGCGCCGCTGTAACCGGGGACGGATGCCGCAGAAATGCCACTGGCGCTGGATGGGCCGGGAAGGCGCGGCGGTCCGGACGATCCGGGAGCCAGAAGACCTGCCTGTCGGCGCCTCATGTGGTTCCTCCGCGGAGGGGGAAAGATGAGGGGCCGGATCCTGTTTCGCCGTCTCCAGTTCCCGTCCGCCGCAGGGGAGAGGTGCCTGTCCCCGGGGCGGAGTCGCCCCGGGCGCCCCGATCGACCCTTCGCGTTAGGGGGGCGGCGTGCCAGCGTGGCGGCAGGTGGTGTTCGGTCTGGCGGTGGCTGGACTTCCGGGGGCGGCGGGTGCAGAGGAGCCGCGGAGGGCGCCGCGGCAGGGACCGACCGTCGTGGTGACGGCGACAAGGGGGCCCACCGAGGCCTCGCGCAGCGGCGCGACGTCGTCGGTGGTGACCGGCGACGAGATCGAGGCGGCCCATCACATCGAAACCCAGGATGCCCTGCGCGCGGTCCCGGGGCTCCACTTCGTGAAGACCGCCAACCGCGGCGGGACGACGTCGCTGTTCCTGCGCGGTGGCGAGTCGGACTACACGAGCATCCTGATCGACGGGTTCCGAATCAACGTGGACGGCGGGTCGTTCGACTTCGAGAACCTGACGAACGACGGCGTCGACAGGATCGAGGTCGTGCGCGGCGCCGGGAGCACGCTGTACGGCTCCGATGCGATGGCCGGCGTCGTCAACGTCCTGACCCGCAGGGGGGAGGGGCCGCCGACCGCGACGGTTTCCTCCGAGGCCGGGTCGTTCGGGATCTTGCGAGAGCGCCTGCGCTTCGAGGCGGGGGAGGGGGAGGCCGCCTACGCGATCGACCTGTCGCACCTGCTTCAGGACGACGGCCGGTACGAGAACTCGGACTTCCGTGACTTCTCCTTCTCCGGGCGGTTCGACCAGAGGATGTCCGAGACGACGACGCTGACGCTCCTCCAGCGCTCCCTGCGCAGCACGCTCGGGGTGTTCACGACGAGCGCCGGGCAGCGATTCGATGTTCCCGACCCAAACGACACGAAGAAGCGGAACGACTCGCTCACCGGACTCACCGTCACCTGCGTGCCGGAGCCGGACTGGGAGAGCACGCTCAAGGTGAGCCGGTATCTCTATGAGACGAAGTTCGACACCCGGGAGGACCGCTCGCGCGGCGCCGAGTACTCCGATACGTCGAGCAGCACGAACCTGACCGATTTCGAGCGTCTCGGGATCGATTGGCAGAACGCCTACGCCTTCGGGGACGACGAGCGGATCGTCGCGGGCGGCGCGTTCGAGCAGGATACGCTGCTGCGCGCAACGGCGGTCCCCGGCGCGGCGACGAGCAGCGAGGTGGACGACAGCCGCGGGACGGTCTCCGGCTTCGCCCAGGTGGACTGGGGGTTCGACGGGCGACTCTTCCTGACGCTGGGGGGGCGCGTCGACAACAGCAGCGACTTCGAGACCGCCGCCACGCAGCGCCAGGCGGTCGCGTGGCTTCTGGAAGGGGGGACGCGCCTGCGCGCCTCCCACGGCACCGGGATCAAGGCGCCGACCTTCTTCGAAATCCACGGGAGCGGGACGGTCCCGGGGCTCGCGACGCGCGGGATCCTGGACCCCGAGACGGAGAAGAGCCGGACGCTCGACGGCGGGGTCGACCGGCCGTTCTGGGGCGAGCGCGGGAACTTCTCGCTGACCGGCTTCTACAACCGCTATGAGGACCTGGTCGAACTTGAAAGCTCGGCGATCGGGTACAGCCAGGGGGGGGAGGCGTTCTCGCG
>JACQRN010000274.1 GCA_016206515.1 Planctomycetota bacterium
CCGGATCCGCTCCAGCTCCTCCTGGTACCTCGCCTCGATCTCCGCGCGCGCGGTCTCGATCTCGCTGAGGACGTCGCGCCTCTCCTGCCCGGTCGACAGGAGCCGGTCCAGGCGCGACCGCAGCTCGGGATCGCGGATCTCGGAACGAAGGGAGCGCGCCGCCTCCAGGATCGGCTCGATCTGCTGCTCCGCGGCGGGCCTGGCCACCTCCGTGGACATCCTCTCTTCGAGCGCCTGCACCTCGGCGAAACGGTTCCCGTCCGACGGGTGGGACACATACCGCCCGTGCAGCCACACGGAGGCCTCCTCCGGAGCCTCCACCTGGTACCACCCCTCCTGCTTGGACGCGACCGGCAGGACCGCGCCGGGATGCATCTGCCCGACCACATCGATCCCCTCCGACCCCGCGCGGGCCCGGAGATTCGCGTTCTCCTTCGCCACGCGGACCCGCTCGCCCCCGTCGATCTCCTCGACGACGTCCGCCGAGATCCAGACGCGGCACCCCTGCGGGGGACGGACCCGGATCCACTCCCCCTCGCGGCCGAGCACCTGCACACGGTCCCCGCGTTCGAGGACGAACAGCTGCGTGTGATTCTGCCCCGGCCCGGACCGGACGTTCAGTCGCGTCGCGCTCACCTCCGCGTCGTACGGGAACGTGGACGGCGCCTCGCCGGCTTCCGGCGCCGGAGGCGTAGCCTCCCCGTTTGTCGGCTGCCCCTCCGATACGAACAGCGGAACAATGCAGAAAACGGATATCCCCAACGTGCCTTTCCAAACGCTAGCCATAAGTACCCTCCTGCAAATGGGTTACGGATTTAGAATCGGCATGCCGCCATTGGGATATGGATTCTCGATTTTGCCGCCCCACGCGTCAAGCCCAATGCCCATGTGGCGGAGGACGGCGGGAACGGGCGTCAAATACTTCGGGGAGACAGGAGAGGAGCGATCCGGCAGAATAAGAACGGCATGCGACCTCGGTTCGCCATCGGATCGCTCGTCAGTCTCGCCGCGTGCACGATAGCCGGGTGCGGACCGAAGCCGGCCGATCTCGGTGCGCCTCCCGGAGACTGGTCGGCGCTTGCCGTGGCGATCGGCGATGCGGCCGCCGTCGAGGGGGACGGGGACGGGGCGGTCCGCCTCGTCTCCGGGGAGAGGTGGCTCGCGCTCCGGCCCCGCTCGCCCGTGGCCCGCGGACCGGCCGGGACGCTGGCGCTCCCCCACGCCCCGCGGGCGGGACCGGACGGTCTCTGGGTGTCGCCGCAGACGCTCGAACGCCTCCTGGCGTGGGCCCGTCTCCCGCGGCCGGAGCCGGCCGCCGTGGATCGGAGGGTGCTGCGCATCGTGATCGACGCGGGGCACGGCGGGACGGACCCGGGGGCGATCGGCCCGGGAGGGACCCAGGAGCGGGACGTGAATCTCGACATCGCCCTGCGCCTGGGGCGGATCCTCCAGTCACGCGGGCACGAGGCGTTCCAGACCCGCCCCGACGACCGTGCGCTCCACCCGGACAAGCGGGACGATCTCAACGCGCGCGCGATGCTGTCGCTCCACAAGGGGGCGCACGCCCTCGTCAGCATCCACGCCGACGCCTCCGAGGACCCGACCCGGCATGGCGCGTGGACCTTCTACCCGTCCGCGGAGGACAAGGGGACCGGCCGCCCGGTTCGGGAGGCGCGGGAGGGCCCGCTGGCGGATGTCCTTGCGCGCGCCGACCCGCGCGCGCGGGGGGTCCTCCAGGCGGCCCTGTCGGACGAGTTCGTGCGCGCCGGGATCGGACTCGCCGGCGCGGTGCAATCCGCCATGATCCGGGCCACCGGCGCACAGGACCTCGGGATCCGCCGGCACCCGGACAAGCGGCTCCGGGTCATCTCCGAGACGCCGGTCCCCGCGATCCTCGTCGAGGTCGGACACCTCAGCTGCGCCGGGGAGGAGGCCCGCCTCGCGGACGGCGCCCACCGCCAAAGGATCGCCGAGGGGATCGCGGACGGGATCGAGGCGTTCTTCGAGCGTGGCCACTAGCCCCCTGCGAACCCGCCTGCTCCCCGCTCGTAGGACCTACGACGGGACCCAGATCGCCGCGCAGTGGGCACTGCGCAATCTTGGAATCTTCGGCGACAGCGCGGTGGCGTTCCTCGGGCCGTGCGACGTTCCCACCGAAGCGCTTCATGACATCGAGGACCGCCGGGCCGGGGAGTTCCTGCGCGCACGCGAGATGCTCCACCTGATCGTCGAGCATTTCGGGGAGCGGCTCGACGGGGCGGTCTGGCGGCAGAGGATCCTCGTCACGCTTGCCTCCGAACTCCTGCGCGAGCGTCGGATCGGGGTCCGGCGGTCCGGCAACGACCTCTTCGTCGGGCGACGCAAACTCTCGGTGAGCATCGCTTCGTGCGGCGCGCTCAGCGCCAAGATCCACCTCGGGATCAACATCGACCCGGCCGGCGCGCCCGTCCCCGCCATCGGCCTCGCGCGCCTGCGCGTCCCCGCGCGTCCCTTCGCGCGGTCGCTCCTGTCCGACTATGCGGCGGAATGTTCCTCCGCCCTGCGCGCGCAGGCCAAGGCGATCGCGCTGTAGAGCCGTCCGGCGTCCGGCGCGATGCGTCCGGCGGAGGCAGACCGACCTGACATCTCGGTATCCG
>JACQRN010000275.1 GCA_016206515.1 Planctomycetota bacterium
ACGCCGCCAGCGTTCGTTCTGAGCCAGGATCAAACTCTACGAAGTGATCTTGGCGAATCATTGTTCTTCGTTCTTTTTCCACTGTTTTGCCCAGCGACCCATACCGCTGGACCGCCAAGCGTTGCAATCCGCAAGGACTCACACGGACCCGACTTGCCAAAGAACGCCACTTGAGGGGCGGAACGCTATCCGAACCCCCCCTCCTCCGTCAAGCCCTGGAGCGGGTGGGAATCGTCAAATCATCCCCTCCTCATCGCGCCGATCGCAGCGCCTGCGCAACCATACGGAGAGAAGCGTGATGGCGACGAGTACCGCGAGCGATATCCACTGCGCCAGCGTCCCGGACGTCGGCCCCCACGCATGCCGGACCACGTCCGCACGGAACCTTTCCAGCCCGAAACGGAGGATCGCGTACCCGCCGACGAACCAGCAGAAGACCTGCCCCTCGTACCGCTTCCACCGAGAAAGGCACAGCAGCGTCCCGAAGAGAACCAGGTCCGCCGCGGCATAGGCAAGCTGGGCAGGGAACAACGGCGGCGTTCCCGATTCGGCCCCGGAGAGGATCCCACGCGCCGCCATCTCGCGGTATGCAAGGGAGTGGGTGGGGAACCGGACGGCGTACCAGGCCCCCTCGTCGCACACAGGCCCCCAGCAGCATCCGTTGAGGAAGCAGCCGATCCGGCCGAGGGCGATCCCGAGCAGGGTGCCCGGCGCGACCGCGTCCGCGAAACGCCACAGGGGGAGGTGACGCCGCATCACCACAACGATCCCCGCTGCGGTTCCGGCGAGGATGCCGCCGTACAGAACGAGCCCCCCCTCCCAAATCCACAGGATGGAGACGGGACGGTCCCGGAACTGATCCCAGAACGCGACGACGTAGAGCAACCTTGCACCGAGGAGGCCCGCCACGACGACCCAGGTCCCGACATCGGAGACGATCTCGGGGGGGATCCCCACCGCGCGCGCGCGCGCGCGCCCCACGCCCAGTGCGGCCAGGAACCCCAGCGCCACCATCACGCCGTACGATTTGATCGAGAACAGCGAGCCGTAGTCGCCCGCCAGGATCGGGAACATCGCTACTGTTGCGCCGTACGGCCGCGGTTGGTCCGGTCGTCCACCCGGACGATTCTCGGTTTCCATCCCGGCACGGCCCGATCCTCGACGGGGCCGAAGGACATGATGATGATGCGCTCCCCCGCATGGACGATGTGCGCAGCGGCACCGTTCATCTGGACCACCCCGGATCCCGCTGGGGCGAGGATGACATACGTTTCCAGGCGCTGCCCCGTCGACAGGCTCGCGACCAGAACCTTCTCGTAGGGGACTAGATCCGCCGCCTTCGCAAGGTCCGCATCGAGGGTGATGCTCCCCTCATATTCGACACGGGCGTCCGTCACGAGGGCCCCGTGGATCTTTGACCTGAGCATCAGACGCACTCATCCCTCCTTCGTCCCGCCGGACGGGCACGTTGTGCCGTCGGGCGGGCGGGCATCATAATGTCGATGCACGGATGCACGCCATGAGCAACCGGGAAGAGCACAAGATGCGGAGAGACGCCGGCGGCACGCCGCCCCTGAACCGGCTCGCCACCTGGTGCGCCCTGTTCCTGATCCTCGTCTTGCTGCGTGCGGCGGACGCCTCCCCCCTCGACGAGGCGCGCGCGCTGCACGAAGAGGCACAGCGGATCCTGACAGGAGACCGTCCATCCCAGGAGCGGCATGCACTCGCGATCCGACTGCTCTCCGCTGCCCGCACGCTCCTGGGCGACACCGGGACGCCGGAGGCGAGAGGGCTCCTGCGCGAGGTTTCCGCCGCGCTGTACTGGGCGCGCAAATTCCAGAGAACGTCACAGGATCCCTCGCAGCCGTCAGCGGACGAGACCTCGGCACAGTGTGCGTTCCAGAAGGCGGACGATCTGGAGCATTCCAGAACCGCCTCGGTCGAGACGATCCGACGCGCCTACGAGGAAGTCCGGGATCGCTACCCGGGAACCTCGTGGGCCATCCGCGCAGGGATGCGGGTGCACTCCGTCGCCGAACCGACCCCCGCCCCGCAGCGGGATCCTTCCCCGGCGCAGCCGAGGGACCAAGGTCCGCCTCTTCTGGACGAGTTCACGCTCGCCGTCCGCGAGCGCAGACTCGATGACGCCTGGGGATGGCTCGACCGCGCCCGGAAGCAGCCGCCGTCGGAACCCGTCGATCTTGCGGCAGTGGAGGCGGACCTCGCAACTCTCGACTGGGTTGCCATCCGCGCCCTGGGCGCGATGCTCGGGAAGGTCGGGGGGC
>JACQRN010000265.1 GCA_016206515.1 Planctomycetota bacterium
CTCGGGGGCGATCCACTGCCGCACCGACTCCGGATCCGTAGAGGCTCCGACTCCGGCCGCGCCGGTCCCGGCCACGCCGGTCCCGGCGCGAAGCGATTCGAGGCGGGCCTCGATCTCGGGCCCGAGCGCCTCCCGGATCGCGGCGCGGATCCCCTCCGTGGAGAGCGCGGGCGCCGTCGCATCCGCCCCGCCGCCGAGCCGTCCGTCGCGCGCGAGCGCCTGGACGCTCGCCGCAACCGCCCCCTCGATATCCTTCGCTTCCAGGGAGGGGTGGCTCTTCGCGAACCCCTCCGCCGCGCGCGCGGCGGCCGCGTCGACCTCCTGGCGGAACGACTCGGACCGGAACACCCCGTCCCACTCGCGGGCGACCGCCTCGCGGACGCGCGTGTCGACCGCCTGCGCGTCGGGGAGCGGCTTGACCGCCTCGGCGACCTCGCGGGCGACCTCCTCGTGCAGGACCGCCTGCGCCACGGCGCCCGCCAGGTGCTTGGCGAGCGCGGCCCCCATCGCGTCGTCGGCGAGCTTCTGGATCTTCTGGCGCTCGGGCTCCGGCACGGACAGGCGTCCGGCTGCCTCCTCGGCGGCCTCGCGCGCGACGTCCTCGAGCTCCTCCTTCCAGGCGCGGGAGGCGATGAACGAGCGGACCGCGTGCTCCGCCTGCGCCAGCGCGGTACGGGAGACATCCGCGGGCGAGACCAGGGTCCGCTCCTGCATCCAGGTGCGGACCGACTCGGCGGCGATCCGGCGGACCTGGGGCTCGGAGAGCGGGGGGCGGTCCTTCAGGTACTCGCCCAGGACCTCCTTCAGGTGCGTGCGGATCTGCGCGGCGCCGGAACGCCCGGTCAGCTGCGCGGCGACCTCGTCCCCGAGCGCCCCCTTCAGCCGCGCGACCGACTCGCGCGGGGCGCACTCGGCGCGCAGGGTCTTCGTGACGCGCTCCTCGACGGCGTGCAGGAGGCGGTCGACCTGGTCCCAGAGGGCCGACGAGCGGACCCACTTGCGGTCCCACAGGTCGTGCGCGCGCTCCAGGAGGCCGTCGATCCGCTTCTGCTGCTCCTCGCGCAGGCGCTCGGCGGTCCCGCGGACGACCTTCGAGATGTGGCCGTCGATCGCCTCCACGAACGCCGGATCGTGCAGAGGCGAGGCGCCCTGGCTCGCCAGCCCCGCGATCGCCTCCGAGAGCTTCTGGTTGCTCCCCTCCAGCGCGCGGGCGAGGCGGTCGACCCTCTCGTCGCGGTGGGACCGGGACTCCTCGGGCGGCACGGGAGGCATCGGGGCGCGTGATTCTACGCCGCCCCGCCCGACCGTTTCCAGACCGGACCGGCGACAACTCATAAGCCGCCCGCTTCCCGCATCGCGCTTCGCGCTTCGCGAAACGGCCGATCTTCCTAGCATAGGAACATGCACGTTGTCCTCGACGCGCGCCTCGCCCGCCACTCCGGGATCGGCCGGTACATCCGCAACCTCGTGCGGGCGCTCCCCGAGGCGGCCCCGGACGTCTCCCTGACCCTCGCGGCGAACCCGTCGCAGGACCTCTCCTGGGCGCCTCGGAACGTGCGGCAGAGCCGTTTCCCGAGGGAGGTCCCGATCTACTCCGTCTCCGAGCAGACGCTCCTTCCCGGCTGGCTCTCCGAGATCGGCGGGGACCTCCTGCACGTCCCCCACTTCAACGTGCCGCTCCTCTTCCGCGGGCCGGTGGTGGTGACGCTCCACGACCTGATCTACCTGCGCTTCCCGCGGGAGGCCGGGACGTTGCGGCGTATGGCGGCCTCGGTCCTGATCCGCCTCGCGGCGCGGCGCGCCCGGAGGGTGATCGCGGTATCGGAGGCGACGAGGGACGATCTCGCCGCGACGCTCGGGGTCGACCCCGCACGCGTCGAGGTGATCCACCACGGCGCGGGGCTCTCGTACGGGGAGGCCCCCCCCCCGGCCGGGCAGAGGCCCCTGGGCGAGCCGTACGTCCTCTTCGTTGGGACCCACGCCCCGCACAAGAATCTCGGCATCCTGCTCGATGCGTTCGTACAGGTCTCGCGGGACGATCCGCGCGCGCGCCTCGTCCTCGCCGGGCCCGAGGGGCGATCCACGACCGCGCTGCGCTTCGCGATCGCCAAGCGGGGCCTCGCGGAGAAGACGCGCCTGGCGCTCGACTGCGACGACGCGGCGCTCGCCTCCTGGTACGCCCACGCCTGTGCGCTCGCCCTCCCGTCGCTGTGCGAGGGGTTCGGCTTCCCGGTCCTGGAGGCGTTCGGGTACGGTACGCCGGTCGTCTGCGCCCGCGCCTCGGCGCTCCCGGAGGTCGCCGGCGACGCCGCCCAGTACTTCGCGCCCGACGACCCCTCCGCCCTCGCCGCGATCCTCGCGCGGCTCCTGCGGGACGGGAAGGAGCGCGCCGCCTGGGCGGCGCGCGGCGTCGAGCGCCTCAAGGCGTTCGATTGGCGCCGGACGGCGGAGAGGACGGCGGCGGTGTATCGAGAGGCGGCGACCCGATAGTCGGGCAACGGTGTCGTCCCGAGGGCCTCCCGATCGGACATTCGGCCCGAGGGACCTCTGTTTGTCCGGGCGATACACACAGGTCCCTCGTCGCTTGCAGCCAGGTCGATCGGCTCCTCGGGACGACACGGGGAGCTACGTCGCCACCTCCAGCCGGTTCCTCCCCCCCTGCTTCGCCTTGTACAGCGCCGCATCGACGCGCCGGACGAAGTCGTGGGCGGTCTCCCCCGGCACCCAGACCCCGGCGCCGATCGAGGCCGTGACCTTCCCCGGCGCGCCGAACGGCTTGAAGGCGCGCGAGGAGAAGGCGCGCCGCACCCCCTCGGCGCGCTCGCGCAGCGCCGGGGCGTCCGTCCCCGGCAGGAGGACGAGGATCTCCTCCCCCCCGTACCGGCCGCCGCGCTCGGCGGGGCGCAGGACCGACCGGATCGCGTCGCCCGCCTCGCGAAGGACCTCGTCCCCGGCGGCGTGGCCGAGGGTGTCGTTGACCTTCTTGAAATGGTCAAGGTCCAGAAGGAGCAGCGATACCGGCGAGCCGTCCGCGCGGGCGCGCTCGAACGCCTCCTCCGCCTTCACGAAAAAGTAGGAGCGCGTGTCGAGCCGGGTCAGCGTCTCGACCGTGGCCCGCTCGAACAGCGAGGCGTTCGCGAGCATCGTCGCCGCGTGCGCGGCGAGGAGGTCGAGGAAGCGGCGGTCCTCCTCCGAGAAGCGCTTCCCGCGCATCTTGTCGGACAGGCACAGGACGCCGAGAACCCCCGTCCCGTGCGGTGAGGCGAGCGCCCCCCCTTCCGTGCGCAGGGGGACCAGGAGGCACGCCCCCGACATGTATTCCGGCCCTGCGTTCGGCTGGGTCCCCGGCGGCGCCTGGGCGCGGGCGTCGTCCAGGCAGAGCGTCTCCCCTTTTTCCATGACGTGCCACGACAGGGTCCCGCGTCCCGGCAGGAGCCCCTGCGGCGCGTCGTCGGGGAGCCCCCGCGCGGCAAGGATCCGCAACCCCTCCCCCTCCGGGATCAGCAGGGAGACCCTGCGGCACCCGACGAGCCCGGCGGCGTGCTCGACAAGCGCTTGCGCGATCCGGACGCGGTCGAGGTGGGCGGCCAGCGCGGTAGTGGCCCGGTTGAGGAGGCGCAGGCGCAGCTGCGTGCGCTTCTCGCGCTCGAGGACCTGGGCGTTCTCGATCGCGACGGCCGCCTGCGCGGCGAGAGCGGACAGGAGGTCGAGGTCATCCTCCGAGAACGCCTGGATCTCCCGCACGGTGTCGAGCGCCAGCGCGCCGAGGAGCTTCCCCTTGCAAAGGACCGGCGCGCACAGGGCCGACACGATGTGCCCGGCGGCGACCGACATCTCGGCGCGGAAGCGAGGGTCCTGTGCCGCGTCGGCGGTCAGGATCGCCTCCCCCTTCTGGATCGCCTCGCGCAGAATCGTGCGGCTGAACCCGCCCGGGGGAGCCTGTGCCCCCTCGCGTACGCGGGTGGCGACCGGCCGCAGCGCGCGGGACTCCTCGTCGAGGAGGTATACGATCCCCCGGTCGGCCGGAAGTTCCGTCAGGACGATCTCGATGAGCCGGTCGAGGAGCGGCGCGAGCTGCCGGACGTTCCCGATCGCGTGGCCGACGCGGTACAGGGTGACCAGCCGGCGCGTGTCGCGGTCGGCGGAGGGGCGCAGCGTGTCGACGACCGAGATCTCGTCGGCGTACGCTGGCCTCCGCGCCTGGACGCCGGGGACGGGAGGCGACGCCGGCTGGGCCGGTCCCCGGCGCGCCGGTCCCGGTCGCGCCGGCGCGGGGACGGCCTCCTCCTCGCTGAACATCAGGGCGGTCGCCCCCACGCGCAGGAGGTCCCCGTGTCCGAGCGCCGCCTCCTGGACGGGAGCCCCGTTGAGCGTCGCCCCGGCCCCCTTCGGGAGTTTGACCCGGAACCCGCCCCCGGAGGCGGCAAATACGATCGGCCCAGCGCCAAGGGAACCCTCCGCGACCGGAACATCGGCGCCCCGCGGCCCCAGGCACAGGCCGTCGCGCAAGGGGATGCGCCGGCCCACGCTGTCCCCCTCGAGGACCACCAGCTCGGCGGTCACCGCCCGAACCCCGCCGGCAGGTTGTCGCCGCGCGTTCGCAGGATCTCCCGGAGCGCCTCGGTATGGGTGCGCGATGCCGGGTCGAGATCCTTCTGCAGGAGGCGGTCGACGACGGCGATCGCCTCGGGGACCCGCTTCAAGCGCGCGAGAAGCATCGCACGGTGGAACGGAAGGACGAAGGTGTCCGGCGGGACCTCCCCCTCCTCCCCGGGAAGCGCCTCGAACCACTCGGTGGCCTGGTCGAACGCCCCCGTCTCGGCGAGCAGCATCCCTATGTGGTACCGGCTGCGCCAGTCGCGCGGGCCGACGTGCAGGGCGTTCCGGTACGACTGGTACGCCTGCGGGACCTGCGACGTGTAGTGGTAGATGTTCCCCAGCGCGCGGTGCCCGTCGGGCCGGTCCGGAAAGAAACGGGTCATCGCCTGCGCGAGCGATGTCGCCCTCTGCCACCCGGCCTGGGTCCCCTGCCCGTATGCCTGTCGGATCGCCTCGTGCAGCCACTGCAGGGCGGCCTCCTTCCCGCCGTCGCGCGCGCGGGAGATCAGCACGCGCCGGATGTCCCCCGCGTTGGGGGTGCCCCGGATCGTATCGCCCATCGAAAGATCCTCCAGCGCCCCGGCATAGTCCCCCTGGAGGAAACGGAGATGCACCCGGCCATCGAGGACCGGCAGGCGGACGCGCCCCTCCGGGAGAAGCTCCAGGGCTCGGTCCAGGTCCGCCGTGGCCCGATCCATATCCGGAGGGCGGAGGTTCGTGAACAGCGCCGCGCGTAGGACGCGGTGGTTGGCATTCCGCGGGTCCCGCTCGATGGCGGCGGTCATCTCCCCGACCGCCCGGGGGATATCCCGCAGACGCGAGGCATAGACATTCGCCCGGTTCACGTACGCCTCCGCCGCCTCGGGCCAGGTCCGGACCGCGCGGTCGTATGCGCGCAGCGCCCCGTCGGTGTCGTTGGCCCGCAGCAGCGCCCCCGCCTCGTTCAGGCAACGGCGGTACGTCTCCTCCCTTTCAAGTTGGGCCGCCCGCGCGGACTCCTGGGACCGCCTTTGCGCGGCGGACGCCTCGGCCTGGGCGCGCGCCTCTCGCTCGCGCCGGTCGGCCGCCTCGCGCGCCGAGGCCTCCTCCCTCGCGAGCGCGCCCGCCTCCCGCCCGCGCGCGGAGGCGATCCACGCCCATCCGGTCAGGAGCACGATCACGACGACAGCCGGTACGGCCCAGGCGACGGCGCGCCGGTTGCGCCGGAGGCGCTTGGCGAGGCGCTCGGAGGCCCCCACGGCGCGCGCCGAGACGGGGCGGTCCTCGAGCACCGCGCGCAGGTCGTCGGCGAGAGCGGCGGCGGTCTCGTACCGCGCCTCGGGCTCCTTCTGGAGGCACTTCTGGACGATCGCATCGAGATCCCGCGCGTACGGCCCGTGCAGCGAGCGCAGAGGCAGGGGCTCGTCCTCGACAATGCTCCGGTAGAGCGCCACCGAACTCTTCCCCGAGAACGGGAGGTACCCCGAGAGGACCTTGTAGAGGATCACCCCCAGGGCGTAGACGTCGCTGCGCGCGTCGATCCGGCCCATCTGGCCGCGCACCTGCTCCGGGGACATGTACTGGGGGGTCCCGACCGCGGCCCCCTCGCGCGTGAGCATCGGGGAGTCGTCGAGGCGTGCGAGCCCGAAGTCCGTGACGTGCGGCTCCCCCTGCGCGTCGATGAGGATGTTCGCGGGCTTCAGGTCCCGGTGCACGATCCCCTTGCCGTGCGCGAAGTCGGCCGCGCGGGCCACCTTCTCGATCAGCGCGACCTTCGCGGCGACCGTCCAGCGCCCCGAGCGGACCGCGTCGTCGAGCGACGCCCCCTCGACGTAGTCCATCGCGTAGAAGGGGGCCCCGTCGACCTCCCCCATCTCGTGCACCCCGACGATGTGGGGATGCCGCAGCCGCGCGGCCGACTCCGCCTCGCGCCGGAAGCGGCGGATCGCGTCCGGCGTGGAGCGGTTCCCCTCCCGCAGGAGTTTGAGCGCCACGACGCGGTTCAGGACCGTCTGCCGCGCCTTGTAGATGATCCCCATCCCGCCGCGTCCCGCCTCCTCCAACAGCTCGTACGCGCCGAGGGTCCGCGCCGAGGGGATCGACGCGGGAACCGGCGTCTTCGAGGCGCTCTGCGACACCTCCCCGGCCACGCCGGGGGAATCCATCGGGACGCTCAACGGCTGGAGCGCCCCTCCGCACCGCTTGCAGCGGTAGGCGTTTGAGGGATCGTACCGGGTCACATTGAACCGCGCCTTGCAGGCGTGGCAGGCGAGGACCTGCTTCTCCTGCTCGGCAAGCGCCTCGACAAGGCGGTCGACGGACAGGTAGCGCTTGCGGACGAGGATCTGCCCGAGCGCGAAATGGGTCCCCGCCTCCCGCAGCCGCGTCTGCTCCTTGACGCACTCGATCAGTTGCGCGGGGGTGACCCACCCGTGCCGCAGGAGGAGCGCGCCGAGGTGGCGATTCGAATCCAGGGCCCCCCGCAGCCCCAGCATCTCCTGGCGCCGCCCCTGCAGGGCAAGAAGCCCCCGCAGGGTCTCCGGCGTCGCCAGCCGCCTCTGGACCAGGATCGTCCCGAGGGAAGTCGTCTTCCCGAGCTCGGCCTGCGCGCGGATGCAGTCGGCCAGCTGCGCGGAGGTCACCACCCCCTGTTCGAGCGCGATCCGCCCGAGGAGGAGCGGGTCGGCAGGCGGCGACGGCTCGTGAAGCGCCCCGTGGTCCGCGCCGCCGGATCCCGCATCCGAGGAAGCCACCGGACGGAAAGAATACACGAAGCGACTTTCGACTTGCTCTTGGGCACGGCGCCTGCCGGGCGCTACACTTTTGTCAGGGTTGCTTAAAGGAGGAGATGCGATGCGCAAGTGGATTGTCCTGGTCCTGTTCTGCGGCGCCGCGTGCGGCGGCTGCGCAAAGAGCGAGCAGGTCGGTCAGGGGTTCCGGGACATGGGGAACATGTTCTGGCATTTCTTCCTTGAACCACGGTAAACGCGCCGCGCGGACCGGTCTCCGTTCCGGGTATAAGATGCGCGCCGATGTCCGTATCGCCCGGGATCTCTCTCCCTGACCGCCACCGAGCCCTGCGCGAGAGGCTGCGCTCTCTCCCGCGCGCGGTCGTGGCGTTCTCGGGCGGCGTCGACTCGTCGTTCCTCGCCCTGGAGGCGCGCGCGGCGCTCGGGGAGCGCGCCGAGGCGGTCACGGCGGTCTCCGAATCGCTCCCCCCCTGGGAACGGGAGGAGGCCAAGCGCGTCGCAGCCGAGATCGGGATCGCCCACCGCGAGATCGCCACGCGCGAGATGGACCGCCCCGAGTACCGCGCCAACGACGCGAACCGCTGCTTCTTCTGCAAGGAGACGCTCCTGACGGCCCTGCGCGGGATCTCCCCGGAGGGGACACCGCTCCTGCTCGGGTACATCGCCGACGACGCGGCGGACTTCCGCCCCGGACGCAAGGCCGCCCATATCGCCGGAGCGATCGCCCCTCTCGAGGAGGCAGGGCTCCGGAAGGAGGAGATCCGCCTCCTGGCGCGCGAGGCGGGGCTCTCGGTCTGGGACAAGCCGGCGCTCGCGTGCCTGTCGAGCCGCGTCGCCTACGGCCAGGAGGTGACGCCCGAGCTCCTGGGCCGGATCGGCCGCGCCGAATGGGCTCTCCGCCGCCTCGGTTTCGCCGAGGTCCGTGTGCGCACCCACGGCGCGCTCGCACGCGTCGAGGTCCCGCGCGCGCGCCTCGCCGAGGCGGCCGCGCGAGCCGGGGAGATCGCCGCCGCCCTGCGCGCGGAGAAGTACCTGTTTGTCACGCTGGACCTGGCAGGGCTGAAGTCGGGGTCGATGAACAGGCTTCTAATTTGAACTGCAAATCGCGGGGACGTCGTGTCCCCGCGATTTGCGTCTACTCCTCGCGGCAGAGCCGCTCGTCGCATGCTCGCTGCGCGCCACCCCACGCGCAAGGTTCGTGCGCGTGGGGACCCGGGCGCTCCGCTGCGCGACCGGGCCATCCTTGGCCCGGAGGGTCCAGGCCGCCGGGACGTCCATGTCCCTGGAAATTGCGTCTTGCTCCTCGGGGTCGCCCGTGCCAAGACTGCGGAGCGCGAAGCGGTCCGCCGGCACGGGCGACGGGCGGGCACGGATGCCCGCCCCGGGTATCGCCCGAAGTGGCAAAGGGCCAGGGATGGCCCAAACGAAGGACATCAAGCCCTCGTCGCAATGCTCACTTCGGCACACCCCACGCGCTCATTGTCCGCTCGTACGGCGCGTGGGGACCCTGTGCCTCCGTTGCGCACCCGGGCCATCCTTGGCCCGGGCTCCTGTTGTTATCCTGCCTTTCCCATGCGCCGACGCGGGCTGCGGATCGTCCTGTCGGCGCTCGCGCCTGCGGCGCTCGCCGTCGCGAGCCTGTCCGGCTGCCTCGGCTACCGGTTCACGCAGGACCTGCCGGAGGGGGTCCGCTCCGTGCATGTCGCGCTGTTCGCCAACGCGACGCCGTACGCGGATCTCGAGTACGACCTGCGGCGCGAGACGGAACGTGAGATGCGACGCAGGGGGGTCCCGCTGGCACCGCCGGAGAGGGCGGACGCCACGCTCCGTGGCGCGATCACGGACTACCTCCCGGCCGCCGCGGTCTCGGTCGAGAGTTCCGGCCAGGTCCGGACGCGCCAGGTCACGCTGACGGTCGACTGGACGCTCGCGCGACCCGACGACCCGGCCCCCCTGCAGGCGGCGACCGGGCAGAAGGGGAGCGAGACGTTCCAGGCCGGAGCCAGCGGCGAGGCGACCGCGCGGGCCGAGGCGATCCGCGAGCTCGCCCAGGCGATCGTCGACCGCATCCTCGGCGAGTGGTGATCTCCCCGCGGACCGGACGCGGAGGCCCTCGAAGGCGCGCCGCTCCCCTCGTCGCCGTCCTGGCGACGCTGATCCTCCCCGCATTCCCCGAGGAGCCGCCCGTCCCCCCGGCCGGTGCCGACGCGAGAGAGACGATGTCCTTCACGGTCTCCCCCGAGGGGAGCCTCGAATCGGACCTCGACGGGGAATGGATCGCGGCGACCGGGGGGGTCGAGGCGCGGTACGGGAGTTTCGTCCTTCGCGCGGACTCGGCCGTCTGGTTCCCGGAGGCGTCCGTCTGCTATGCGGAGGGAGGGGTCGTCTTCTCGCAGGGGCGCGTCCACGGGATCGCCGACTCCCTGTGGGTGCTCCTGCGCGCCGGCGACATCGCGCGCGGCGAGATGCGGCACGTGCGCCTGCGGTTCCCGGGGAATGCGGAGGCCCAGGACGTCCATGTCTCCTCGGACCTGGCGTTCTTCGAGACCGAGGCCTCCGGGGATCGCCTCGGCGAGAGGATCTTCCGGATGCCACGCTCCCACGTGGCGCTCTGCCGCCACGGCGTGCCGCACGTGGTGATCGCCTCGCGCCACGCGACGATGCGGTTCCGCGAGACCCATCCCGCAGCCGAGGGGATGACCGGGGAGCCGGAGAGGGTCATGAGCGCCAGGGGATCCGTGCTGAAGCTCGGCCGCTGGCCGGTGCTCCCCATCCCGCCGTTCCGGTACTCCCTCGATTCCCCCTGGCAGATGCAGCCGCGCTGGGGAAGGACGGAGGTGCTCGGGGCGTACCAGGGGCTCACGGCGATCCTTTCACAGGGGGAGAGAACCTCTCCCTGGCTGAACAGGAGCGCCGCGCTCTCCCGCGCGAAGTGGATCGGGACCGTGGACCACTACGATGCTCGCGGGTGGGCGGCGGGGGCCGGGGCGCAGCTGCGCGGGCCGCGTCTTCATGGTTTTTTTGACGCCTACGGCATCCAGGACCACGGCCGGGACCGGGAGTTCACGGAGCTGGAGCGCTCCGACCGCTGGCGCTGGCGCACCTACCAGAGGATCGAGATCGACGACGACCAGCAGATCGACCTCGAGGCGCACGTCCTGTCCGACCCCGACTTCCGGGACGTCTATTTCGAGCGCGAGGCGAAATCCGGGAAGGGGATCGAGAACCGGTTCCTCTACACGCACCGCTTCGACGGGGCCGCCTTCACCCTCCTCCAGAAGAACCGCGCCAACGACTTCCTCGACGAGGTCGAGTCGATGCCCAGAGCGCGCCTGGAGGTGTTCTCTCACGAGATGCCCGGGGGGCTCCTGTACCGCTCCGAGACCGAGGCGGCGAACCTGCGACGGGTCCATGCGGACACCCCCTCCGGACCGGGGGACTCCTTCCGCCGGTACCGGTTCGACACGCTCCAGTACGTCTCGCGCCCGTTCACGACCGGGCCGGTGCAATGGGAGCCGTTCGGATCGGTCCGCCAGACCTGGTGGAGCCGCGAGCGTCCGGACCGGGACGAGGAGTCGATCTGGCGCGGGATCGGCTCCTACGGCGCCTCGGTCTCGACCGAGTTCTGGCGCGCCTGGGGCGACCCGGCCGGGAGTCGCCTGCGGCACAAGGTCGTCCCGCAGGCGACCTTCACCTCGGTGCAGGTGCCGACCGCGCTGCCGCGCCAGATCGACCCGTTCGACGGGATCGACGATATCTCCGCCTCGGAGGGGATCGCCCTGGAGCTGCGGCAGAGCCTCGAGGAGAAGCCCGGCCGCGACAGCGAACCCCGCCGCGTGGCGACCCTGACGCACGGGAGCACCCTCTACACCCACCCGGGCCGGGATCACCTCGTGACCGACGTGGACGGCGTCCCGGTGGCGCGGCGGTTCGGCCCCGTGCGCCAGGAGGCGCGCTATGACCCGATCGCGGGCCTGCGCTTCGCCTCGGACCTCGACTACGAGCCGTACCACGGTGTCATCACGGGGGCGACCCTCGGCGGCGCGTGGAACGGCGGCGCGTGGGAGGACGCGGTCGACCGGAGGGGGCGTGCGCGGATCTCGGGCGACCTCTCGCAGGGGCGCGGCCCGGCGGGAGAGCCGTTCTCCGACCTCATCCTGGCCGTCGAGCACCGGTACGAGCGTGCGGGGGCAGACACCGTCGCGGGGCGCCTCGGGACGCGCCTGGGCGACCGGTGGGAGGTCTCGACCGAGGCGGAGTTCGAGCTCGATCACGGCGCTGCGATCCGCGAGCGAAGCGTCTCCCTGCGCCGCGACCAGCACGACTACCTCGTGGAGCTCGCCCTCGAGACGGACGCCGACGGGGAGATCAGCTTCCGCTTCCGCATCTCCCCGCGCGGGTTCGACTCGAACCTCGGGATGGGGGCGGAGACGGTTCCGCAGTAGACCGCAAGGAACACGCGGAAACAGGAGTCAGGAGTCAGAAGACGGGAGTCAGAAGTACGGCCTAACAACCTCCTGTCTCCTGACTCCTGTCTCCTGTCTTCTATCTCTATCGTTCGATCACGATAAGGCTTCCCGCAGCGCCCCCTCGAGCGCCGGATACTTGAAGACGTATCCCGACGCCAGCGCGGCGCGGGGCGCGACGCGCTGGGAGGAGAGAAGGACCCCAGCGAACTCGCCAAGCGCGGCCTTCAGGGCGAACCCGGGGACCGGAAAGATCGCGGGGCGGCGCAGGACGCGCCCCAGGGTCCGCGTGAAATCCGCGTTCGTGACCGGCGCCGGGGCGACCGCGTTGACGGGGCCCGATACCGCCTCGTTCCCGATCGCGTGCAGGATCAGGTCGACGACGTCATCGAGGTGGACCCACGACATCCACTGCCTGCCGCTCCCGAGCCGCCCCCCGACCCCGAAGCGGAACGGCGGGAGCATCTTCGACAGCGCCCCGCCCCCCGCGCCCAGGACGATCCCGATCCGCAGCGAGACGACCCGCACGCCGAAGGCGCGCGCTGCCGCGGCCGCCTCCTCCCAGGCGCGGCAGACCTCCGCCAGGAAGTCGGAACCCGGCGGCGACGACTCGTCGAGCACCTCATCCCCCCGGTCGCCGTAGTACCCGACCGCCGAGGCGCAGACGAGGACGCGCGGCTTCCCGCTGGAGCGCTCGATCATCCGGACGAGGTTGCGCGTCCCGGTCACGCGGCTGTCGCGGATGCGCGCCTTCTTCTCGAGGCTCCAGCGCCCCTCGGCGACCGGCTCGCCGGCCAGGTGCACGACCGCCCCGACCCCCGCGCACGCCTCGGGCGGCGGCTCGCCGAGTGGCGTCCAGCGGTAGGCCGTCCCACCCGGCCCGTTGATGCCGGCCACAAGCGGGGAGCGCGTCAGGATCGCCGGCCGGTCGAGGGATCGCAGGAGGCGCGTCCCGACGAACCCGGTCGCTCCGGTCACGAGGACGCGCATGGACACCGGTAAGGTATACCGGCGCGAAGCGAACTCGACTATCTGGCGAGCCGCATCGCGGCCTCGACCACCTGCGCCGGCTCGATCCGCGACAGGCACGGGTGCCCCTCCACGTTGCACACACGCAGGGCGCACGGCGCGCACGGGACATCGTGGGAGAGGATCGCGACCCGCTCCCCACGCGGCGCCCACTCCTCCGGACGGCACGTCCCGCTGAAGACGACCACTGTGGGCGTGCCGAGGAGCGCGGAGAGATGCGACGGCCCGGAATCGTTGGAGACGACGCACCGCGCGCCCGCGAGGACCCCCGCCAGGGCCGGCAGCGTCGTCCGCCCCGCGAGGGAGACCGCGCCGGGGACTCCCGCGACAACCTCCAGCGCGAGCGCCTCCTCGCCGGGCCCGCCCATGACGAGAACGGCCCATCCCGTGCGATCCCGGAGGAGGGATGCCGCCCGCGCGAGGCGCGCCGTCCCCCACTGCTTGGCCGTCGTCCCCGCGCCCGGACGGACCACGAGGTACGCCGCGTCCGGCTCCACACCCGCCCCGAGCAGTGTGCGCCGCCCCTCCTCCCTCCACGCGGGGGGGATCGCCAAGGACTCCGCGACGACGTCGCCGGTAAGCGCCGCGGAGCCTGTCTCGAGCCCCGTCGAGGGAGCGAATGCGCGCACCACGCCGACATCCCGATCGGAGGCGTGCGCGCCGTCGCGCCAGGGAACCGCCCGCGTGAGGAAGGGCCCCCCTCCGGTCCCGGTCGGGGCGATCCGGACGGGGATCCCGGCGAGGCGGATCGCGGCGATCGCGCGCAGGTCGCCGCGCAGGTCGATCGCCGCGTCATACCGCCCCCGCCGCAGGAGGCGCAGCAGCCCCCCCCACCCGGCCAGGATCGGCCGCCGGCCGGAGACGAACCACGCCAGGTCGAGAGGCACGACCTCGTCCACCGGCGCGACCCCCCGCGCGAGATCCGCGAAGGGGCGCGCAACGGCGAGCGTGATGTGATCGCGAGGGCACGAGGCGCGCAACACACGCAGGGCGGGGACCGACAGGAGGAGATCCCCCAAGGCGTCGGGGCGGAACACGAAGATCCGCCTCGCGCCGCCGCGCGGCGCGCCCGACACGCGCGGCAGGCACGCCCCGGCGGCGTCGATGAACGCGGAGGCCGCACGCCAGGCGGGGTTGCGAAGAACCTTCACCGCCGCCCCCCCAACACGGTGCCGGGCGGAAGGGCGTACCAGGAGGTGCCCGCCCCGTCGCGCGCGCGGATCTCCCACGCCTTGGCGTGCTTCAGGAAGTAGTAGTACGCCGAGCAGAGCGCCCATAGGAGGCCGACCCGGCCGTCCAGGAACCCCAGTTGGAGGATGTAGGTGCGCAGGAACCGGGCGAGGGGCCCCACGGCCAGACGCCAAAGCCGCACGGGGCCGCGCTCGGCGATCTCCTTCGCCTCGAAGTCCGTGTACCGGTCCAGCTTCGCCTGGTACTTCTCGAGGGTCGCGATCGTGTGGTGTTCCATCGGAACGCGCAGCATCCCGACCGCGCCCTCCACGCGCGCCTCCTCGTGGACGGCGCCGTGGAATCGCGCCGCCCCGCGCCGCCAGAGTCGCACCGGCGCGTCGGACTGGTTCCCGCCGAACCGCGCGCGCGCGCCGAAGATCCAGGTCGCGCGCGGGACGCGGAATCCGGCGGCCTCGTCCGACGAGATCCGCCGGCGGATCTCGTCGGCAAGCGCCGGCGACACCCGCTCGTCCGCGTCGACGACGAAGACCCACTCCTTCGTCGCCAGCGCGACCGCGGCGTTCTTCTGCGAGGCGAAATCGTCGAACGCGCGCGTCTCCACGCGCGCCCCGAGCCGGGCGGCGACCTCGCGCGTCGCGTCCGTCGAGCCCGAGTCGAGCACGACGATCTCGTCCGCCCAGCGCAGCGTCTCCAGGCACGCGGGGAGGTTTGCCTCCTCGTCGCGCGTGATCAGGACCGCACAGAGCGTCGGCACGGCGAGCGTACTCTACCGCCCTCGGAACCTCCCCCTGGAGGCGCCAGAGGCGGCGCGTCCCTGGCAGCTAGGGCATTGTGAATGATATATTCCATGTCATAATAAATGCCATGAGAAAATACATAACGACCCAGCCGATGAAGAACATGCACGTCCCCCTGCCGGAGCCGGTCTACCAGCGGCTCCGCACGGAAGCCAGGCGGACACGCCGCCCGGCCACCGTCCTGGCACGCGAGGCGATCGACCTCTGGCTCGCCGAGCAGCACCGCTCCGCCGTGCACGAGGAGGTCGCGACCTACGCGAAGGAGGCCGCGGGGACCGGCGACGATCTCGACCGGGACCTGGAAGCGGCGGGGATCGATCTCCTGCGGAAGACGAAGAGGAAACGAAAGAAGGACGGCGACCGATGAAGCGTGGCGAGGTGTACTGGGCGACGCTCTCGCCTCGTTCCGGTTCCGAACAACAGGGGACGCGGCCGGTCATCGTCGTCTCCCACGACGCGTTCAACCAGACGCCTCTCTGGCGATCGGTGATCGTGGTTCCCGTATCCACCTCCACGGCCCAGGCGCGTCGCGGACCGACCGCCGTCCCCCTCCCGGCGGGCGCGGGCGGGTTGAAGAAGGACGGCGTCGCCCTGTGCCATCAGGTCACGACGCTCGACCGGGGGAAGCTGTCGTCACGGGCAGGATCGCTTCCTCCCGATCTCCTCGCCCGGGTCGGCGACGGGCTCCGGATCGCGCAGGACCTGGCGTGAAGACCGCGATCGTCGTCCTCAACTACGGCGGCACGGCGCTCCTGGCGCGCGCGCTGCCGTCGCTCGTCGAGGCGGCGCGCGCCGCGCGGCATCCGACGATCGTCCATGTCCTGGACAACGACAATTCGGAACCGAACGAGACGTGGGCGCGCGCGAACTTCCCCGGCGTCACCTGGGCCCGAGCGCCGCGCAACCTCGTCCTCTGCTCGTTCAACGCGTACCTGGCGGCGATCGACGCGGAGGCGGCGATCCTGCTCAACAACGACGTCGCCGCCGAACCGGGGTTCGTTGACCCCCTGATCGACGTCCTGGCGTCGCGCGAGGACGCGTTCCTCGTCGCGCCGCGGATCCTGTCGGAGGACGGTGGCACGGTGCAAGCCGGCCCCACGCGCGCGAGGCTACGCTGGGGGACGTACTTCTCCGAGGGGCGCTGGGCCGACCCGGAGATCCCCGCCACGACGTTCTCCTCCGGGATGGGGGCGGTCCGGCGCGACCGGTTCCTGGCGCTGGGTGGGTACGACGGCCTGTTCCTCCCCGGGATCTGCGAGGACGGAGACCTCGGGTGGCGCTCGTGGAGGGCGGGGTGGCGCTCCTACTACGCCCCGGGAAGCCGCCTGCGCCACATCGGCCAGGCGTCGTTCCACGCCGCGTACGGCTCGCGCCGGACCGAGGTGATCGCCTGGCGCAACGGCTTCCTCCTCCTATGGAAGAACCTCCGCGACCCGCTCCTGTGGGCGCAGCACCTGGCGCTCGCCCCGGCCCGGGTCGGGGCGGACCTGCTGCGCCTGCGCACCGCACCGATCAAGGGGTTCCTGCGGGCGCTTGCGCGCCTGCCGGCGGCCCTGCACGGAAGGGCAAGCGCCGAGCCGCGCCAGACCCGGCTCGCGGACCGCGGGATCTTCGCAACCGCCGGGGACCCCGTGAAAGCCCCGGTGTAGTCGGACGAGCGGCCTACCGCATCTCGCCGATCTCGTACTCCTGCACGACGCCGTGGCTGGCGCGTTTGAGGAACAGCAGCCCCATGCAGTGGTACTCGGCTCGGGCCATCCAGCTGCCGTCGGCCAGCTGAGAGACGCACAGGTGTTCGGCCCCCTCGACGTACCAGTCGTGCCCACCCACGTGGCGCACCTGACAGAAGACACCGGCGCGCTCCAGACCGTACAGGTAGTAGAGGGTGAGGGGTCGGTTCGCGGGGCTGGGGTCCAGGACGGGCACCGCCGGGGCTTCCGCCTGGTTGTAGCAGGGGTTCGCGGTGACCGTGAAGTGCCTCTGGAGCCACGCCCAGCCGTCCTCGAGCGCGACCGGGATCCGCTTGCGCACCGGCGCCTGCGTCACGTGGTCCTGCGCAACGCGGAGGATCGCCAAGCCCGCGACCGTCATGCTGGCCGAGACGCCACTGCTGCGGACCGGCGGGCCGAAGTTCCCGTACCCCCATCCATTCGCGTGCCGCGCGGACCGCTCCTCCCCGCTCAGTTCGTAACGCCACTCCCGCGTGAACAGGAGATCGACCTCCTCCCCGTCGCCCATCTGGGAATCCAGGCAACGCAGCGCGATCCGGTCCCAGAACCGGTCGGGGAAGGCGATCCCGAGCCGACTGGCGGCCTGCAAGCCGAGGACCGCGTATTGGGTGTTGGAGCGGTCCCCGAAGCCTCTGGGCGGGGCGTGGAACCCCGGCAGGTCGGGCGGGGTCCGGAAGCGGACCACCTCGGCCGGGTCGGGCACCTCCGCCTCACCGGAGCCGCCGCGATCCCGCTCCCGGCGAGCCCTCCGCTCGCGGGCACGCGCCTCGCGCCCCTCCTCGGCGGAGCGGGGCTGGCGCGGTCCCGGCATCGGGTACTCCCCACCGGACTCGATGTACCCCGGGCAGACGTAGGCCCAGCCCCCGTCGTTGCTGCCCGACATCAGCCAGAACGCCATCTTCCGTGCCCACTCGAGGTCGGCGCGCCGCTCCTCCTCGGTGCGCCGCAGGCTCGCGGGGTGATGCAGGTAGGCCTGGAGCGCCATGAGGGTCACCGAGACGTCGTAGGTGCCCATGAACAACTCCTGCCGCGGGTGCCTCTCGCGCAGCCACGCCATGGCGCGGTCCACCAGTTCGTTCCCTGGGCCATCCCCGCACTTGATCAGGGTGAGCGCATACAGCGCGACGTGACCGACGGGGTGCTGCTCGAGGTTCGCCCTCGCCCCACGAACGGCGGGGGAGGGGTGCCAATCCTTCACCTCTTCAAGTTTCGCCTGAAGCTTCCCGCGCAGGTGCTCCACGCCCCGTACGATCGCAGCATCGATCTTCGTCCGCAGAACAGGGTCGATGTCCGGGCGAAGGAACGCCTCGTCACCCTCCACCTCATCGGCCTCCCGATCCGCGGCCTGCGCCGGGCGGTCCCCTGCCGCGACCGCCGCCGCGGCCAGCCCCAATGCCAGAAGCCGGCACGCTCCGCCCCACACGGCCGCCCACCCCCCCATGCACGGGATACTACACCGCCGCGCTCTACCTCAACCCGATCTTCCTGCGCAGCGCCGCAACGATCCGCGCCGCCGCGTGGCCGTCGCCGTAGGGGGACGGCGCGCGCGGCGCCAGCCAGCGGCGGCGGTAGGCGTCGAACGCCTGCTGGATCCGCTTCGGGTCGGTCCCGGCCAGTTCCGCCCACCCCCCCTCCAGCGCCTCGACGCGCGAGGTCTTGTCGGCCAGCAGGACGACCGGGATCCCCAGGGACGGCGCCTCCTCGAGGATCCCTCCCGCGTCGGTCAGGAGGATCGAGGCGCGCTTCAGAAGCGTCAGGAAGACGGGGTACGGCATGCGGTCGAGGAACCGCACCCTCTCCAAACCCTGCAGTTGCGCGCGCAGGATGTCGCTGGGGGCATGGTCCCGCCGCAGGACGAGCGCCCACCGCAGCGCCGCGTCGCGGTCGTGCAGGACGCGGATCGCCTCGACGACCCCCGCCGCCCCTTCCCCGAGCCGGTCCGAGCGGCGGACGGTCAGGACCGCGAGCTTGCGCCCCTCGATCCAGGAGGCGAGGTCCGCCTCGATCGGCGCCTCCAGCGCGAGCGCCTTGCGCAGGGTGTCGACGATCGGGGAGCCGGTCACCTCCACCTTCCCGGGATGGATCCCCTCGGCTTTCAACGCCGCGCGGGCGCGGGCGGTCGCGGCCAGGTGCAGCGACGCCAGGCGCGTCGCCATCGTCCGGTGCCCCTCCTCGGGGAACGGGTTCGCCATGTCGCCGGTGCGCAGGCCGCCGCCCACGTGCGCGATCTTCGCCCCGGCGTAGAACGCCCCGAGCGCCGATGCGAAGGCGCTCGTCGTATCCC
>JACQRN010000017.1 GCA_016206515.1 Planctomycetota bacterium
CGTCGGCACCCTCGACACGCTCCAGGAGTACGACATCGGGATGCTCACCACCGTCCTGATCGGGAACTCCGCGACGGTGCGGCACGGGAACCTGCTCGTCACGCCACGCGGGTACAGGCGCAAGTACGACCTCGGGACGGCGCAGGTGCGCAGGGGTGTCGAGAAGGCGCCGGTGGGGGGGGAGTGGTCGTTGGAAAAGGGTCGACCGTGACCGACCCGACCCGCATGGACCTCGTCGCCCGTGCGTGGGCGCTCGCCGACTCGTGGGGGGACGACTTCGAGGAGGGGGAACACGGCGCTTTTGCGGACGCGACGTTCGAGGCGGAGGTGTACGTCGCCTGCGACTCGGTCCGCCTGAAGTTCATGCACCGGGACGGGAAGCGGCTCGACATTGCGCGCGTCCTGCCGCGCCTGTCGGAGGTCGAGAAGGAGAACCGCCTGTCGCGCGAGGTCCGCTCGAAAGTGGACGCCAAAGGGGATTTCGATTTCATCCTCAACGGCGCGGACGGCAAGTACGTCGCGCGCATGAAGCCGGACGCGCTTTTGGCATCGCATGCGACCTGCCCCGAGGCGCTCGGGCGGCGGCTTGTTGCTCTCTACGCGAACGCGCGGGCCTGATTGTCATCCCGAGCCCGCCGCCGCGCCGTAGGCGCGACGACGGGCGATGGATCTGTGTTCATCGTCCTGCACACAGGTTCCTCGCTCGCTCGTCCTCATTTCTTTGGTTCGCTCGGAACGACAACGGAAGGGCGCCCGCGTACGATAAGCCCGCTCCCGGCACGGGATGCACCTATGCCCGGAACCCTCGTCCTGGGGATCACCAAGCACGGCGTCGCGATCGGGCGGCGGCTGCGGGATGCCCTGCCGGGAAGCGAGCTGCACGTGCCGGAGAAGTTCTCCGCCGCCGCCGGCCCCGGCGCTGTCGTGTACACGAAACCGCTGACGGCGCACCTCGCCGACGTCTTCCCGCGCTACGAATACATCGTCTGCGTCGTCTCCCTGGGCGCGGTCGTCCGAATGATCGCGCCGCTTCTCAAGGATAAGCACACCGACCCGGGGGTCGTGGTCGTCGACGATGCGGCGAAGTTCTCGATCTCGGTCCTCTCCGGGCACGTCGGGGGGGCGAACGCTCTCGCCGAGAAGGTCGCCTTCGTCCTGGGGGCGACGGCGGTCATCACGACCGCCAGCGACGCGGGGAAGACCGTGCCGGTCGACATCCTCGGGCGGGAGTTCGGTTGGACGACGGAGCTCAACGATCACATCACCGCGATCTCCGCCCATGTCGTCAACGAGGAACCGATCGCCTTCGTGCAGGAGACGGGGGAGCCGAACTGGTGGACGCGGGACGTTCCTCTTCCGCGCACGATCCGCACGTTCGCCTCCATCAACGGGTTCGATCCCGCCGCGTTCCGGGCCGTCCTCTTGGTTACCGATCGCGACCTGTCGTGCTTCCCCGGCGCGGTGATCGAAAAGGCGGTCGTCTACCGCCCGAAGTCGCTCGTCGTCGGGATCGGGTGCGACCGCGGGACCCCCTGCGCACGGCTGGAGGAGGGGATGCGGAAGGTCCTGGCCGACGCGCGCCTGTCGATCCGCTCCGTCCGCAACCTCGCGACGATCTCGCTCAAGGCGGACGAGGAGGGGCTCCTCGAATTGTGCCGGAAGAACGCCTGGCGCCTCGACACCTATACCCCCGAAGCGATCAACGCGATCCGCGACCGTGTCCCGAACCCCTCGGAGACGGTCCTGAAGTTCACCGGCGCGGTCGGCTCGGCCGAGCCGTCGGCGCTCCTTTCGAGCGGTGCAGAGCGCCTTCTCGTCGAGAAGGTCAAACTCCCGCAGATGACGGTGGCCGTGGCGAGGGTGAGGTTCTGACGGATCGATATACTCGCGCGTCGAAATGACGCCGAAGGTCCTGTTTGTCGGCGCCGGCCCAGGCGATCCGACCCTCCTGACCCTCAAGGCCGCTGACGCCCTCCGGAACGCCGACGTCGTCATCTTCACCGGTTCCCTGGTGCCCGAGCGAGTGTTCAAGGAGTTCGTCCCCTCCTCCGCGGAGGTGCTCGACTCGAAGTCGATGGAGCTCGATGCGCTCGTCACGTTGATGGTCGAGCGCGCCAAGGCGGGGAAGCGTGTTGTGCGCCTGCATACCGGAGACCCGTGCCTGTTCGGCGCGGTCCGGGAGCAGGTCCGCGAGCTGGCGCTCCGGGGCGTGGCCGTCGAGATCGTCCCCGGCATCTCCTCGTTCCAGGCGGCCGCCGCGGCGATGGGGATCGACCTGACCGTCCCCGACGTCAGCCAGGCGCTCATCCTGACCCGCGCGGCGGGCCGCACCCCGGTCCCGGCGCGCGAGTCCCTGGTCGAACTCGGGAAGCACGGATCGACCTTATGTCTGTACCTCTCCACCAACCTCGCCGACGAGGTGCAGAAGGACCTGCTGGCGTGCTATCCGCCCGAGACCCCGGTCGCGGTCGCGTACAAGGTTTCCTGGCCGGAGGAGAAGATCGTCCGCGGGAGGCTCGACGGCCTCGCCGCGCTCTGCTCGAAGGAGAAGATCAAGATGCACGCCCTGATCCTCGTCGGGCCCTCCCTCGGCGAGCACAAGACGCGATCGAAGCTGTACGACCCGGCGTTCGCGCACAAGTTCAGGAAGGCGCGCAAGAAGGCGGGGGAGTGAAGTCCGCCGCGCCAGAGACCCTGCTGCGCGTCGGGGGATGCTCGATTCGCGTCCCCGGCGCCGATCCCGCGCGGCCGGCCCTGGCGCTCATCGGTCACGGCAGTCGCGACCCGGAGGGGAACGTGCAGTTCGCCGATTTCGCCCGGACGATCTGCCGGCGCCTGGGGCGCGACGCCGAGGTCGGGTTCATCGACCATGCGGAACCGACACTTGACGACGCGCTCGCCGCGGCAGCAGAAGGCGCCCGCGCGCTGACCGTGATGCCGGTGATCCTGTTCGCAGCCGGCCACGTGAAGACCGACGTCCCGGAGGCGGTTGCGCGTCTGAAGGGAAGCCACCCCCGCCTCCCCGTCCGCGTCGCCGCGCACGTCGGGATCCACGACGACCTGGTCTCGATCCTGGAGGACCGGATCTGTGCGCAGATTGGCGAGGCGTGCTGCGAGGTAAAGGATGAGACGGCGATCCTCCTGATGGGAAGGGGATCCTCCGACCCCGACGCCAACGGCGACTGCGTCAAACTCGCGCGCCTCCTGTGGGAGCGCGCCCGCTTCTCCGTTGTGGAAACCTGCTTCATCGGGATCACGGACCCGCGCCTTCCCGCGGGGCTGGCGCGGTGCGCGCGGCTCGGCGCGAAGCGGATCGTCGTGGTCCCGTGGCTCCTGTTCACCGGGATCCTCCACAAGCGGGTCGCGACGATCCTGGAGAGTTTTCGCCAGGCGAACCCGGGGATCGAGGTCGTCGAGACCGCCGAGATCGGCCCGGACGACCGCCTCCTGAACGTCGTCGTGCGCCGGATCGCGGACGCCGAGGCGATCGCGTGACGGCACGGCCCGCCGGGACCTCCGGGGCGGGCAGCGGACCCCCCCCCACGGCAGCGTGAGTAGTCCTCCTGCTGCGGTAGCCCAAGCGGTTTTCCTGCGGTAGCATGCCAAACGGAGGGCTTATGGCGTACACGCGCCGGTTTCCGGGAGGCTTGGCCTGCACGGCACTGCTGGCGGCGCTTGCCTGCGGTGCGTTGGCGGAGCCACCCGCGGCGCCCACTTGGGAGGAGGATCTTGCCAAGGCCAAGGTGATCCTCGATGGGCCTCCTGCCGACGCGGGAGCCGCCCTCCAGGCGGTGAGGAGCCTCACGCGCTGGGCAGGCACGCATCCCGGAGATCTTCTCGATTTCGCCCTTCCGGTCCTGGCGAGGCACTCGGACCCGAACCTTCCGGGCGTGGTCGCGAACCTGATCCGCGTGATGAGGGCGCCGGAACCGGTCGGACGGCTGCTGGAGGCCGCACGGGAGGGGAATGCGACGCTCCGGAGGAACCTCTTCCCGGGTCTCGTGACAAACGAGGCGCCCGCGATTGCGGAGGCGCTGGGAGCCCTCCTGGATCGCGAGACGGAGGACGATCTCCGGGGGATCCTGTGCGATGCGCTCGCCCTTCGGAAGCCCCCGGGAGCCCTCGACCGGATCCTTGTCCTGGTGCGGGAGGCGGAGTCCCCCGCCGCGCGCGCTTCCGCGATCGGCGCGCTTGGCGCGATCGGGTCCGCTGCGAACGGGGGGGATCTCCTCCCGTTCCTGGCGTCGAGGTGGCGCTCGCGCGGGGAGGGGGTTTCCTGCGCGGCGCTCGACGCCCTGGTCCGCCTGGAGATCCCTCTCGAACGCTCCGCGGTCGCCCCCTTCCTCCGGTCGGATGCATCCTTCGAGGATGCACTCGCCGGTACGCGCGCCGTGGTTCTCCTTCCCGTGGAGGACCGTCTGGACCTCCTGCGCGGTCTTCCGCGGGAGGATGCCTGGCAGATCCGTCTGGCGGGGGTCGGGGTTCTTGGCGTCACTCCCGATCGGGGCGCGGTCGACCTCCTCTTGGAGATGCTCGATCGTGAAAAGGAGCGCCGGGTCTCCGGCGAGATCGTCGCGGCGCTCGAGCGGTTGACGCACGTCCATTTCAATCCGGACCGGGCGGCGGACTCCTGGCCGCCGTACTGGAGGGCGAACCGCGAGACCTTTGTATTCCCGGAGGGGCCCGCGCCGGGGGGGGCGCCGGAGGGTGCGGCGGGGGGCGTGCAGACCGTCTCCACCTTTTACGGGCTCCCGGTCGACACGGACCGCCCGGTCTTCGTCATCGACATTTCCGGCAGCATGAGCGCGTCCCAGGGGGCCGCCGCGCGGGAGGGGAAGAACCGGCTCGACATCGCCAAGGAGCAGCTGCGCGCCGTGGTCCAGGCGCTCCCCCGCGACGCGGTGTTCAACCTGGTCGTCTTCGAGAGCGGCGTCCGGGCGTGGCGTCCGGGGATGACCCCGGCCACTCCGGAGAACAAGGCCACCTGCCTGGCGTTCATCGCGGCGCTCACGCCGATGGGCGCTACGAACCTCATGGGGGGGCTCGACGAGGCGTTCGGGATCACGTCCGCGCGGATCGCCGATGGGCGCGGGCAACCGGACTACACGGTGTCGGGGAGGGAGGCGTCATCGCTTCCGGACACGGTCTACCTCCTCTCCGACGGGGCACCGAGCGCCGGTCGGGTCACGGACCCCGCCGGGATCCTGCGCGAGGTGGCGCGCCTGAACCGCTCGCGCGGCATCCGGATCCATTCCCTGTCGATCGGCGCGGACTCCCCCTTCCTGCGGGATCTCTCCTCCGCGAACCACGGGACATTCCGGCACATCGCGGATTGACCCCGGATCGGGGAGACTGTCCCCCCGTGCCGGGCCGGGACTTGGCCGTCGTCTTCAACCCCGCCGCAGGGCGTGGGCGAGCGGTCAGCGCCGTGCGTGCCCTGCGGGGGATGCATCCCGCCTCCGACCGCGCGAAGTGGGTCGCCACCGAGCGGCCGGGCCACGGGTCCGACCTCGCCGAGACGCTCGCGACCACGTCGTTCGCGATCGAGGGGGCCAGCGCGGTCGTCGCCTGCGGGGGGGACGGGACGGTCCACGAGGTGCTCAATGGCCTGATGCGGGTCCCGGAGGGTCGCCGCCCCCCCTTGGGGGTGATCCCGCTCGGGTCCGGGAACGATTTCGCCTGGGCGTGCGCGTGCGCGATGGATCCGGGGACGGCGCTGGAGCGCCTTCTGGACGGGGGGTACGAGGCACGGATCGACGTCGGAGAGGTGGAGGACGATAAGGGTCGGCGCGCGTTCTTCGGGAACTCCGCGGGGATGCTCCTCGACGGGGCGATCAACGCCGAGAGCCGCCGCATCCGGTGGCCGGGCGGGTTCCCGCGCTACCTCCTGGCGGCGCTGCGCGGGATCGCTCGATCGAGCGAGCCGTGGCGCGTGCGCCTCGCATTCGACGGCGACGCGACGCCCGAACGGGCGCTGACGATGCTCACGGTCGGCAACGGCGCGCGGGAGGGGGGCGGCTTCCACGTCCTCCCCAGGGCGCGCAACGACGACGGGTTCCTGGATGCCGTGACGGTCGCCGCGATGCCCCGCGTGGGGATGCTGCGCCTCCTGCCGCGCGTGATGAAAGGGAGGCACCTGCTCGACGGCAGGGTCTGGACGCGCCGCTTCCGGTCGCTCGTTGTGGAGTCCGACCGCGCGATCCCCATCCACCTCGACGGAGAGCTGTGGGCGCCCGATGAGGCGGATGTGCGTCGGCTCGCGTTCAAGATCCACCCGGGCGCGATCCGGGTCCTCCGGTAGCGCCTACGCCCCCGCCTCCCGGTCCATGAACGACCACAGGTTCTCGGCGGGGGCAGCCTTCGCCGGCGCAGCTTCCGCGGCGGATGCTGCCGGGTCCGGCGCGGCTCCCCCCGCGGCGTCCGGCAGGCGCTTGGTGTAGCGCGAGCGGCGCTTCGTGCCGAAGACGGTCCGGAAGAAGACGTCGTCGCCGGGCTTGGTGTGGGTCAGCTCCTTGTAGACGTCGGCCTCGGGTGGCGCGATCCAGTCCTTCGTCGCGAACACCTCCTGGAGCCGCTCCGCGTCGGCGGGGCCCGGGAGGTTCGCGAGGCGGTACGCCTCGTACTCGCGCTCGGTGGCGATCGGCGCCCCGTGGATGTCGTACCGCTCGTGGGCGTACGTCGACGGCTCCGCGCGGTGCCAGCGGATGGACGGAAGAACCATCTTCGGCGTCCCGGCGGGGTAGGCGGTCTCGATGATCCGGTTGAAATCCGCGAAGTGCTTCTCGAGCGTGCGCTTGTAGAAGGTGACGGTTACCGCGTTGAGGAGCTCCTTGTTGATGTCCCGCAGCGCGCCGCCGAGGCGCAGGTCCAGGAACTGGTAGGAGTACGCGGCGCTGTTCGCCTCGCGGTGCAGGAGATCCTCGTAGAGGTGCGGGTCGATGTAGTCGCGCGCTCTCTCCCCCGTGTAGTCCTGGCCGCGCTGGGCCGGATAGAACCCCTTCAGCCCCAGCTTGTAGTAGATCAGCGCGTTTGTGGAACGCTCCCCGCCGTGCAGGTCGTACCCCAGGGGGGCGAAGAGGTTGACGTATTTCTGCAGGAGGTCGACCGGGAGCTTTCCCGCCGCGAGCATCCTCTCGAACCCCTGCTGGCCGGAGCGCAGGTGTTTCGCCTCCTCGCGCAGCATGAAGGTCATCGAGCGCGACAGCGCCATCACGGAGGAATCCTGCAGGAGCGACAGCTGGCTCCCGCCGTCTCGGTCCATGAACTCCAGGAAGCAGTACATCCCGATCCAGTCGGTGATCGGGTTGTTGAAGGCGCCCAGGAGGCGCGCGTTCGCCCCACGCCCCGAGCGGCGCTCCAGGAGCGTTTTGGCGGTGAGGAAGGCGTGGTCGGTCTTGAGCGTCTCCGTGGCGAACCACCCCATCTGCCAGCCGTGCCGGAACTCCTCCTTGATCACCGACATCAGGATCTTGCGGTCGTAGTCGGACGGCGCGGAGTCCCAGAGCCCCACCTGCTGCTCGTTGGAGCCGAACTCGGTGTCCCCCTGGATGTTGGCGAGGTTCGACAGGATCTGGTGGATGTCGCGGCCGTTCCATTCCCCCTTGGGGAACTCGGAGGGGGCCTTCCATTTCGGCGTCCCCGCGTAATCTCCGAACGGGATCGTCTCGCCCCGGACCGGGCCGAGGACGATCTTGTACTCGTTCTCCAGGAGGTCGGGGACGTTGAGTCCGACGTCGTGGAGGTACCACAGGGAGTACTCGCGGAACTCCTCGAAGGATCGGATCGGGGATCGCGCCTGGGTCATGCCATCTAGTCGGTCCCGCCGACCCCGTAGTCGGTCGAGGTCCCGCGCGCCAGGAACAGGATCGCGAACGCCGTGCGGACTCCGTCGGGCTCGAACGCCCCTTCGCCGGGCCACGAGCCATCCGTTCGTTGCGCCGGCAGGAGATGCTCCGCCCCCTCCTGATACCAGTTGTGTCCGCCGAGGGTGCGAAAATTCGCCAGGACCCCGCATCGCTCCAGGCCGTAGAGGTAGTAGCCCTTCGCCGGTCCGAAGTTGCGATATCTCGTCTTGTCCACGGCGGGGTTCCGGTCGACGGCCCAGTTGATCTGAAACCAGGCCAAGCCGTCGCGCGCCGCCTGGGTGACCAGCCTCTGCTCGTCGGCGGTCAGGTCCGGGACTTCCGATTGCGCGATCAGCATCGTCGCCAGGCCGCAGGTGGTCATGCTCCCGTAGGCCTCTACGGCGTCCGTCGTGTTCATGTACGACCACCCGCGCGCGAGGTCGACCTCGGTCCCGATCGTGTAGTCCGGGCCCGCAGCATCCTCGTTCGAGAGTGTCAGCTGCACCTCGGGGCCTGTGGTTTCCTGCATCTGCAGGAACCGGGCGACGATCACCCGCCACAGTGTCCGGTATCCGGTCGGCTTCGCGCCCAGGAGCGAGGCGGCCTTCAGTCCCTGGACCGCGTACTGCGTGTTGGACAGGTCGGTGCGCTGCACGGGCTGCTTCGGGTTCAGGAGCGCCCGCAGATCCGCTCCGAAGGCCAGGGTGTCGCGTGTCCCGGAGATCCCGTACTCCGGTTGCGGAAGCTCCTCCACGGGGTATCCGTCGGCCCCCCCGGGGCAGGAGTAGTTCCACATCCCGGCGTTGCACCCCGAGGCGAGCCAGTTGGCCGCCTGCTGGACCCAGTCCGCGTTGCGGTTCCCGCCCGCGCGGGGTGCGCCGACGGGACGCCCCTGCCGGGCCGGCCGCTCCCGCCTGCCCGACCCCGGCCGCGCAGGCGGGTGGAGCATCGACTCGCGCAGCAGGAGCGTGATCGCAACGTCGTAGGTATGTTGCATCGGGCGGTCGCGCAGGAAGATCCACGTATCCTGGATCAGGGGGTCGGAGGGGGAGACTCCGCCGACGACCAGGGCATGAGCGTACAAGGCGACGCGCCCGGCCTCGTGGCCGGCCGGGCCCACGCGGGTATCCCGTTGTTTCGCCGCCGCGAGCTCGGTTGCCAGAAGGGCCTTGAGTTGTACAGTGGCCCGCTCGATCGCCACGTCGATCCTTTGCGCCAGCTCCGGCGGAATCCCCCCCTTCGCTCCGCTCGCCTCGCGTGGAGATCGCCGGGACCGCCCGGAGGCGTCGAGGGACGGGGCCAGGGTCAGCAGGCAGGCGAGCGCACCGGCGAATCGGGCATGACGCAGCACGGGGACCTCCTTGCGAACGGGGCGCAGGGTCTGCGGGACTCTACCCTCCCGCGAAACGAGGATCAAACGGGGCGCACGACTACCCGATCTCATGGCCCATGGAAACCGCGCGCACGCGGGGGTGAAACGCTACTCGGCCCCGCCGACCCCATAGTCGGCCGAGGTCCCCCGCGCCAGGAACAGGATCGCGAACGCCGTGCGCAGCCCGTCGGTTTCCATGTTCCCTTCCCCCGGCCACGTCCCGTCCGGACGCTGCGCCGGGAGGAGGTGCTCCGCCCCCTCCTGGTACCAGTTGTGCCCGCCGATCGTGCGGAAGTTCGCCAGGACGCCGCACCGCTCGAGGCCGTAGAGGTAGTAGTACTTCGCCTCCGCCGGGATCGCGAAGGGCATCTTGTCCGCCCCCAGATTCCGGTCGACCGCCCAGTTCAGCTGGAACCACGCCAAGCCGTCGCGCGCCGCCTGGGTGATCAGCATCTGCTCGTCGGCCGAGAGGTCCGGGACTTCCGATTGCGCGATCAGCATCGTCGCCAGGCCGCAGGTGGTCATGCTTGCGTAGGGGACGTTGGCGCCGTTCCCGTAGTATCGCCATCCGCGCGCCCGATCGACCTCCATCCCGATCGTGTAATCCGGACCCGCGGCGTCCTCGCTCGAGAGCGCCAGCTGCACCTCGGGGCCCGTGGATTCCTGCAGTCGCAGGAATCGGGCGACGACCACACGCCACATCGACCGGTATCCGGTCGGCTTGGCGCCCAGGAGCGAGGCGGCCTTCAATCCCAGGACCGCGTACTGCGTGTTGGACAGGTCGGTGCGTGGCTGATCATGTTTGGCCAGGAGCGCCTGCAGGTCCGCTCCGAAGGCCGGGGCGTCGCGCGAGCCGGAGATCTCGTAGTCGGATTGCGGGAGTTCCTCGACCGGATATCCGGTCGTGTCACCGGGGCAGAAATAGTTCCAGGTCCCTCCGTCGCACCCCGAGGCGAGCCAGTTGGCCGCTTGCTGGGCCCAGTCGGCGTCCCGGTTGCCGCCCGCGCGGGGCGCGCCGACGGGACGCCCCTGCCGGGCCGGCCGCTCCCGTCCGCCCGCTCCCGGCCGTGCCGGTGGGTGGATCATCGACTCGCGCAGGAGGAGCGTCATCGCCACCTCGTAGGTGTGCCGCATCGGACGGTCGCGCAGGAAGTCCCAGGATTCCTGGATGATCGGATCGGCGGGGGGCACCCCCCCGACGACCAGCGCGTGGGCGTACAGGGCGACCCGCCCGGCGGCCCAGAGGTTGTAGGTGTGTGTGAAGTTCCCCCCCCCATTGTGGACGACCGGCTCCGGGCGCGCGCCGCCGACCTCGAGCCGCTTCGCATTCGTGAGCTCCGTCTGGAGCAGGGTCTTGAGCTGGACGGCGGCCCGTCCGATCGCCGCGTCGATCCTTGCCCCGAGCTCCGGGGAGATCCCCCCCTTTGCCCCGCTCGTCTCACGCTGGCGCGACCGTCTGTAGGCCTCGACGGACGGTGCCAGGGCCAGCAGGGAGGCAAAAACGACAACGATCCGGGCGGTACGCATCGCGGGAACCCTCCTTCGCATGGGCCGGAAGACCTCCGGGACTCTACCCCTCCACGGATCGGGGATCAAACGGTGTCGTGTGCCGGAGGCGCGCGCATCGCCGGGAGGATCTGCCCTCCGCGCGGGCAGATCTTCAGGTAGTTGCAGCGGCGGCAGGTCCGGTCGTCGTCGGTCGTGGCGAACGCATCCTCGGGGCGCGGGGTGTTGCGCGCGCTTTCCTCCAGCAGCGCGCGCATGTCCGCGATGCTGCCGCGGATGTACGCCTGGACCGATTCGATCTCCTTCGGGGTGATGCCGTATTCGCGGGGTTGTCCGCCGCGGAGGTTGTACTCGACGAGGCGCATCTTATCGGGGGGGAGGCTCCACGCCTGGCTGCCGTACAGGGCGTAGCAGGTCAGCTGCACGGAGTGGTTCTCGCCGGCGTCACCGGTCTTCCAGTCGTAGATGATCGTCGCGTCGGCTTCGCGCACCGCGCAGTCGAGGGACGCCCATACCTTCACCCCCTCGAACGTGAAGTGGGTCCTCTTCTCCTCGACCTCGACGAACGCCTCCTTCGGGAGCGAGCGCAGGCGCGCGAACGTCTCCGAGGCGTAGAAGTTCCGGAGGCACTCGTCGGCCAGTTCGGCGGAGCGCTTCCATTCCACGTCGGGGACCGGCAGGTCGTACTCGTGCTCGAACAGCCCGACGTACTTTTTAGGTGCCGCGCGGTAGTGGCGCCGGCGGGAGTTGGCGAAGTCGGTGCGCATCTCGCCGCGGACGATCTTGAGGATCTCGTCCACGGGGAGGACCTCCTGGCCGCGGCGAAGGTTCTGCAGCGATCTGGCGATGCACTCGTGGACACGGATCCCGACCCAGGCCGCACGCCCCTTCAGCTTCGACAGGACGTACGCCTCTCGCGTCCGTTGCGGTGCGCCGTCCTCCCAGCCGTGCCACATCCCGTAGTGCTGGAACCAGTACTGCCGTGCGCAGGCGCGCAGGCGCTTGTCGCGGGAGATCGACCATGCGAATTCGTTCTCGAGGCGCGCCATGGTCAGGGGGCGTGCGACGCCCGGGTCATTCAGCGCCCGGGATCGGCGGGAGGGGTGACGCTCGCCGGCTCCGCCACGGTGACGCTCGTGTACCCGGCCCTCCCGAGCGCCACGACGAGGCGCGCGACGGCCTGTGGGGGTGCATCGGAGGCGGGATGGATCTCGACCCCCGCATCGGTCCCTACGGGGAGCGTCAGGAGGTGCATCGCAGCCGACTCCGGCCCCGGAAACGCCTGGTCGGCGTAGACGATCGTCCCGTCGGAGAGGACCGACAGGTGGAAGAACGGGGGGGGCTCGCGCCCCGCGCACGAGGCGAGGGTCGCCAGGAGCGCGGCGATCGTTAGGAGGCGCGTCACGACGCCAGCATACCGGCCGCCTCGACGATCCCCTCACGCGAGGGGATGACGCGTTTCATCGCGTCGCCCAGAGGGATGTAGGTGTCGTCCGCCGTCACGCGAGCGACGGGGATCGCGCGCGTGCCCGGGTCCTCCGCCAGGAGCGTCACGATTTCCTCCGACACGCTCCCGGTCCGGCGGCACTCGTCGACGACGAGGACGGCGCGGCACGCCTTCGCCTGCGCGCGCACGAACGGCGCGTTCAGGGGGAGGAGCCACCGCAGGTCGACGACGCGGGCGGAGATCTTCCTCTTCCGGAGATCGGCGGCGGCCTGGAGGGAGAGCCGCACCCCGTTCCCATACGTGAGGATCGCCAGGTCCTTCGCTTCGGCGTGGTAGACGCGCCCCTCGCCGAACGGGACCGAGGTCCCGGGGGCGGGGTACGGATCGAGCCATTTCCCGTCTCCTTTGTCATGAAGGTCCTTCTGGTGGTACAGGGCGATCGGCTCGAGGAAGACGACGACCTTGCGCGCCGCCTTCGCGAGCGCCACGCAGGTGCGGAGCATCCCGACGGCGTCCTCGCCGCGGGCGGGGCACGCCACGATCAGGCCGGGGATGTCGCGCAGGACCCCGATCGCATTGTCGTTGTGGAAGTGGCCGCCGAACCCCTCCTGGTAGGCGAGCGCGGCGATCCGGACCACCATCGGGTTCGCCATCCGTCCGTTCGAGAAGTACCCGAGCGAGCACGCCTCCCCGCGCAGCTGGTCCTCGGCGTTGTGGAGGTAGGCGAGGTACTGGATCTCGGGCAGGGGGAGCAGCCCCATCTGGGCGCTGCCGATCGCCAGGCCCAGGATCGTCGTCTCATCCAGCAGCGTGTCGAAGACGTGCGCGGCGCCCAGGCGCTTCTTGAGGTCCGCCGTGACGTGGTAGACGCCCCCCTTGTCGGCGACGTCCTCGCCGAAGACAACGAGCTCCGGGTACTTCGCCCCGAGGTCCGCGAGCGCCCGCGACAGGAGAGCGGCCATCGTCAGGGGCTTCCCCTCGCGCTCGGGGAGTGCTTCGCAAGAGCCGAAGACCCGGACGCGCGCGGCCTCGGGCGCCGGGCGGTTCGCCTCCTTGGCGACAGGGGCGGAGGCGGGGGGCTTCAAGGGCGCGGCGATGGCGCCCCCCTCCGTCAGCTTCGGCCGCGTGCACGCCTTCTTTGCCTTGTGTTGGATCTCCTCTTCCGTGCGCCGGTAGAGGTCGAGGATCCCGGAGGGGGTCAGGACCCCCGCGTCGGCGAGCTGCCGCGCGACGGCCAGGAGCGGGTCGCGCGCCTCGGCCGCGGCGATCGCCTCGCTGGAGCGGTACTCCGTCTCGACGTCGCTCCCAGCGTGCCCCATCAGGCGGACGCAGCGAAGGTGCAGGAAGACCGGCTCGCGCCTCTCGCGGCACCGCGCGACCGCCTCGAAGGACGCCTCCCAGCACCCGGGAAGGTCGCTCCCGTCCGCCTGCAGGTACACCAGGTGGGGCCGGTGCGAGAAGCCAGCCTCGATCCAGCCCGGGGGGGTCTTGACCGAGATCCCGATCCCGTTGTCCTCGCAGACGAACAGGATCGGCAGAGGCAGGCGCTGGTGCGCGACCCATGTGGCGGAGTTGAAGGCGGTCTGGGCCACCGCGTGGTTCACG